>NZ_JBEXLP010000059.1:0-47104 GCF_040610035.1 Streptomyces sp. NPDC004542 | reverse complement strand
CCTCACGAAACTCCGCCGTGAACTTCCGACGCTTCTCCGCCATGACAACCAACATCCCCTGCTGTCACGGACTCCACGCTACGAGGGGAACCTCAACCACCCGCTCATCACCGTGGAGCACGTGCTGCCGCAGAACCCGAAGGCCGATTCGCAGTGGGTCGGGCTGTTCGACGAGGAGCAGCGTGCCCAGTGGACACACCGCCTGGGAAACCTGGTGCTGCTGAACCGGGCCAAGAACTCGGCGGCCCAGAACTACGACTTCGCCGCCAAGAAGGCCAAGTACTTCACCGGCCGCGGGGGAGTGGTCCCCTTCGCGCTGACCAGCCAGGTGCTCCAGCACGTCGAGTGGACCCCCGTGGTGCTGAAGGCCAGGCAGGAGGAGCTGCTGGGGGTGCTCTTCGAGGAGTGGCGTTTGTGAGCGCGGGGGCCGGGGCGTCATACCCCGGCCCCGAATCCAATGATCTCCATGAAATTCCAAAGAGTTCCATTGTTGGGTCTGTGTGGGCTATGGTCGTCCACAACTCAGGTCTCACGGCCCCGCGTTACAACGCTGCTCCCGTGTGTCCCCTGTCGTTCAGTTGCCGTCGGCCTGTCCGGCCGTACGCTCCGCAGTCGTCGCCTCCACGGGAGTCCCGTCATGCCCGTTCCCGCCGATCCCGCCCCGGACCCGTCTCCCGCAGGGCCGCCCGCCCAGGTGCCGTCGTCCGGCACCCTTGCCAGTCTCATCGCCGGGCGGCTCGCCGGCTCGGACCTCGACGAGGACACCCGAGCCCTCCTGCTCCACGCCTTCCAGGACGATGGCGGGGCGCGCGGCCGGATGCCGGGCGCCTACCTGCAGTCCGTCACGGTCAGCGGCTTCCGCGGCATCGGCCGTACCACACGTCTCCCCCTCACCCCCGGCCCAGGACTCACCCTGGTCACCGGCCGCAACGGCTCCGGGAAGTCGAGCTTCGCGGAGGCCGTCGAGATCGCGCTGACCGGCGACAACGCCCGCTGGCGCGGCCGCAGCGACATCTGGCGCAAGAGCTGGCGCAACCTCCACCACGGCGAGGAACCCCAGGTCGCCGTGGAGTTGCGCCTCGATGGCGAACCGGAGCCGGCCACCGTGCTGCGCACCTGGCACGGGGACGACGTCGCCGACTCCACCGCCGAACTCGACCGGCCCGGCCACGACCCCGTTCCCCTCCCGGGCCTCGGCTGGCAGGAGGATCTGGCGACCTACCGCCCCTTCCTGTCGTACTCCGAGCTCGGCCAGGTGATCGGCGGCAGGCCCAGCGAGATGTACGACGCCGTCGCCTCGATCCTCGGTCTGGAGCAACTCGCCGCCGGCGACAAGCGGTTGCGCGAGCTGGCCCGCGAGTACGAGGCGCCCGCCAAGGAAGCCAAGGCCGAACTCCCCGCCCTGCTCACCCTCCTGGACGGCACCGACGACCCCCGAGCCCGGGCAGCCCACACCGCACTGAGCGGGCGGCGCCCGGACCTCGCGCGGGCGGCCGAACTGGCCGTCGGGACCGGCCCGGTGGACGAGGCCCTCCTGTTCGACCTGCGCCGCCGCTCCACCCTGACCGGACCCGACATAGAGGCGGTCGCCACGGCGGTGACCCCGCTGCGCGAAGCCATCGCCTCCGCCGAGGACCTGCGGGGCACGTCCGCCGAGGACGCGCTGCGCCGCGCCGAACTCCTCGCCCGCGCGCTCGCCCACCACCGCGCCCACCCCGCCCTCGACACCTGCCCGGTGTGCGGCGGCATAGCCCGTCTCGACGAGGAATGGGCACGGGACGCCGCCGAGCAGGAACGCCGGCTGCGCGCCGAGGCCGAGCAAGTCCTCGCCGCCCGCCGGGAACTCGACGCGGCCGCGCAGGCCGTCCGCGACCTGGCCGTCCCGCCGCCCGACTGGCTGCCGTCCGAGATCGCCGCTGCCTGGGACGACTGGCTGCGGTGCCGCACCGTCTCCGACCCGGCCGTGCTGGAGTCCGCCGCCGAGAACGCCGCACGGACTGCCGCCGACGCCGCACGGGTCACCCGCCAGGAGGCCGCGGCGCGCCTCGCCGACCAGGACGACACCTGGCGCGACGTCGCGCGGGTGCTCGCCGCCTGGCTGGACAAGGCCCACGCGGCCGAGCAGGCGGCCCCGCACCTGGCCCGCGTCAAGGCCGCCCAGAAATGGCTCAGGGCCACCCACGACGAGATCCGCGCCGACCGGATGCGGCCCATCGCGGAGGACGCCCAGCGCATCTGGTCCAACCTGCGCCAGCAGAGCAACGTCGCCCTCGGCCCGGTCCGTCTGAGCGGCTCCGCAACCCAGCGCAAGGTCGCCCTCGAGGTGACCGTCGACGACATCGACGCCCCCGCGCTCGGCGTGATGAGTCAGGGGGAACTGCACTCCCTCGCCCTGTCCCTCTTCCTTCCGCGCACCTTCCTCCCGGAGAACCCCTTCCGCTTCCTCGTCATCGACGACCCGGTGCAGTCCATGGACCCCGCCAAGGTGGACGGCCTCGCCCGCGTCCTCGCGCTCCTCGCCGAGCACCGCCAGGTCGTCGTCTTCACCCACGACACTCGCCTGCCGCAGGCTCTGAAGTACCTGCGGCTGCCCGCCACCGTCCTCACCGTCGACCGCCGTGAGCGTTCCGCCGTACGCGTCCGGTCCGGCGACGACCCCGTCAAGCAGGCCTTGTACGACGCGAAGGCGCTCGCCAGGACCCGCGATCTGCCCGGGGACGTCGTCGCCCGGGTTCTGCCCGGCCTGTGCCGCACCGCCCTGGAGGCCGCCCTCCTCGAACCGGCCCGGCGCCGGCTCCTCGGCACGGGCCTGTCCCACGACGAGATCGAGCGACGCATCGCCAAGGCACACAAGCTCACCGAACTGGCCTCCCTCGCCCTCTACGGGGAGACCGACCGGGTGGGCGAGACCATGACCGACCTCACCCGGGCCTACGGCCAGCAGGCCACCGACCACGTTCGGTGGTGTAACAAGGGTTCCCACGAAGCCGTGCCCATCGACGACGTGGAGGAGATCATCCGCCGCACCGCGGACCTCGCGAAGGCGGTGCGATCCCTGTGACCACGATCCGTCCGGCCACACCCGTCCCGACCGCGCGCCCGCCCCGGCTTCCCGCACCCCTCCCGCCTCCGCCGCCGCCCACCTCGACCCCCGACGAACTGCTCGCGGGCGCGGACCGGTTGCTCGGCACGGCCACCGCCTCCACCACGGGAGTCTGGCCACGCGCCGTGGCACTGCTGCTGCGCCACGCCCTCGAAGAGGCCCTGCGCCGCTACTGGCAGGCACGCAAACCGCAGCTGGCCCACTGCCCGCCGCACGCCCAGGCCCTGTGCCTGGAGTCCTACGCCGACCCCGACACGGCCCGCCGCTGGTCGGCGACCTGGGCCGGCCTCAGCCGGGCCTGCCACTACCACGGGTACGAACTGGCACCCACGCACGCGGAGTTGTGTGCGTGGCGGGACGACGTCGAGCGGGTGATCGGGGCGCTGGCGCCCCGGACGCAGTGACGGATCGCAGTCGGACCGCAGGTCCGCCGCGTGGGACGGGCGGCGGACGCCGGTAGGCGGGGCGGTACGGGACGGGGCGCCGGGGAGAGGGGGCGTGCCCGCTTGTCCACCTCGACCGGCCGCACTCGCACTGCCGTCATACGCGTATTACGATGCCTTTGTGGCAAAGACGCGCATCACCATCAGCTTGGAGCAGGACCAGGCCGAACGTATCAGGCAGCACGCGGAACGGGCGGGCATGGACGTCTCGGCCTACCTGGTGCATGCCGCAACGCGCCAGATGGCCGAGAGCGATGCCATAGAGGAACAGTTCGCCGAGGTGGACGCACTCATCGCCCGGGCAGAGCGGGCAGCGGACGGGCTGCCCCCCGAACCTGCCCCGGAACCGGCCGCTGAGCTGACGGAGCAGGAACGCCGCGAGGTCGAGGAGGCCCTAGGGCTCGTACACGGCCGGGACCGGCAAGGCCGCCGTCCGGGACACGCCGCGTGAGCGCACGGGTGCCGGTCTACGACACCGGCATGCTCATCGCACTCGCCGACCGCAAAGCGAAGGCGGTGGCTCTGCACGAGGGACTGCGCACGGTCCCGCACCGGGCGCTGGTGCTCGGACCGGTCCTCGCCCAGGTGTGGCGCCCCCAGCCGGCGCTGGTGCACGCCCTGTCCGGCCTCCTGAAGGACTGCACGGTCCCTCAGGCCCGCACGTCCGAGCCGCCCATGCGTGAGACGAAGGCGGGCCGTCCGGAGTGTCTGGCCTGCGCGACGGGCCCGGACCTCGCGGACTGGCGGCGCATCGGTACGGCGCTGGGGCGGGCGGCCCTGCCGGCGAAGAAGCGGCCGGACGCGGTGGACGCCTGGGTGGCCCTGGCAGCGGCCCGGCACGGCAGCGCGGTGATCTTCACCACCGACCCGGGGGACATCCACGCCTACCTGACGGTCCTCGCGCCGACGGACGTGCATGTGGTCGCCGTCTGACGGACGGGAGTCACTCTCCGCCCCGCCCGGATGGTCGCGCAGGCGGTGAACGAGCCGTCGGCAGGAGCGGGGCGCGGGGCTCGGCCCTGCGCAGGCTCGCTCCGCGAGCGGGTGCCGAGGCGATCAGCTGGCAACGGTGACGGCCATCCAGTGCCACGGCCTCCCCGCGCGCCGACCGCTGAACTCGCCGAGGGTCCTCCACCCGCTTCGCCATTTACCGCGGCCGTGGTACTTGGCACGGCAGGAGCACGTACACAGAAAGCCCTGGGCGTTCTGGCAGGAAGAGTTGCACCTTTCACGCGGGTTGTACTCACGGCCGATGAGGACGCTCGGGTACCTGCGGAGCAGCTCCCGGCTGATGTGGGGGAAGTGAGCGCTGGCCACCGTCCAGCACCCCTCGCGGCTGTCCCACCGGAACGATCTATCGCTTCTGACCCAGCCGGACAGTTTCCGCTCGTGCTCCCACATCGTGTGAGCCGGGAACCAGACACCGAACCACCCTTTGGCGGGCAGGCCGATTGTCGGCAGGTGCTCACCCCGATAATTCGGCAGCCACTCGGGGGGCTTGAGGTACTCGGTCTTCTTCCGCAAGGCACGCCCGCGCCCTTTGTCCCTGCCCGTAGTCCGCCGGCTACGTCGAGGCCCGGGCCCCCACTCGACCGACACAAGTGCGGCGAGCTGACCGGAGGCATAGCAGGGGAAACGACTTATCGGCCTGTCATGGGCGACCACGCGCCCGTCCTGGTCGACCTCGATGGAGTTGCGGCACTTCAAACACGTGCGGTTGAACCCTCCGTCGCCCACAAGCACCCCCTTGGTTGAGCTGATGTCTACCGTGCCTGCTGCCGTGTCCTGCCGGTGTCGGCTCGCATCACGTGGGATATCGCGGACGGGACGTTCCGCGTGACCTCGCCCGCTGGCGGCGTGCTGGAGGTCAGCCCTGGCCACGACGTCGGGGGCGGGCCGAAGGCGCGACGACCGGCCCTTACGGCCAGAGTGGCCATGGCGGCGTTGGCACCACCACCGATCACAGCGCCGATACCGAACGGTGCCACTCGACCGAGAACGATGATCCCCTGCTTGGTCCCATACTTCGTGATGAAGTTCTTTCCCAGGATCTTGTTGATCTGACGCAACGTCTCGACGGGCACCCTGGCGACAACCTGACGTCCCCAGTGTTGCCCCGTACGCTCGGCGACCTTGGTAATGGTGGCGGAGCCACTCCCGCCGAGCATGATTCCCATCACGATTGTTCGGCGGCGCTCGATCTCGTCGATGGGGACTCCGTGGACCTCGGCGAGCGAGAGTGCGAAGAGGGCGCTCAGTTCAAGGGACGAGAGAGCCTCGCCTGCCGAGAGTGCCAGTGCGACTCCCGTGCCGACGCCGGGCGCGGCTGCGGTTCCTCCAACTGCAGCACCGGTTCCGGTCAAGGCGCTGACGTACATCCGCTCCAGATTGCGGATCACCTGTGCCGGCGTCGCCTCTGGGGTCCGTTGGCGGGCCCGCGCTATGTTCTTGCGCACCAGTAGGCTCTGGCTGTCGATTGCCTTGTCCAGGAGGTCGAGGACTCGCTGCCCACGTCCGTCTGCTGCCGAAACGGGTCCGTCGTGGGCATCTGTTGCCATGCTTTGAACTCCTTGGGTCGTTGGGCCCCAAGTCTCCCCCTCAGGCTGCCGGTTCTGGGACGGTTTCCCCCAACGGCACCTACCGGTTTCAAGCTTGGAGCCGTTGGGGTGGCGGTACACCCAGACGTCGGACTTGAACTCCTCAATCATGGACGAAGGTTGTGCTCAGCCGCGTGCCGCGTAGCGGGTGAACCACGCCCGGCCGTCGCGGTCAGGTACGCCCGCTGTGCGTGTCCGGGCCGTGGGGCCACAGGCGCATTCGGCCCAGACCCGCTTGCCGCCGGGCGGATACGGGTCCGTGCCCCAACGGTCGGCCAAGGCGGCGACCAGGAGGAGGCCTCGACCCGACTCGGCGTCGGGGAGAGGGCCGACGTCTGCCGAGGCCGACAGGGACGGGAGTTGATCGCCACGGGCGTCGGTGACGGCGATGCGGAGGGTGCCGGTGTCGAGGGTGAGGACGAGGCGGAAATCGCGTCCCTGGACGCGGCCGTGCAGGGCGGCGTTGCCAGCGAGTTCCGCCACGATCTGTTCGGCGCGCTCGGTGACGCCAGGTGACACTTCCCAGGCGCGGAGCTGTTCGACGGCGAGCAGACGGGCGAGGCGGGCTCCGCGGCGGGTGGACGACAGGAGCTGGGAGAACATGCGTACGGTTGCGGAGAGTTGGGGGGTGGTTCCGTTCATGAGGCCACGGTGACGGGCGCGCGGGGGCGTGTTCCAGGTGCCCGGCCCGTACGGTACGTCAGCGTACGGGCACATTCCGTGGACGGTACGGGGCGCGGTCCGTCACTCTGGGTGCCGTCGGGCGCAGGTACGACGGACAGTACGTGTACGGAACCGGAGGTGGCCGCGGATGACGGGCGGCATCGACATCGACAGCGTAGGCAGCAACCACGGCGGCGGTAACGGCCGCGACGGCAGTCACGACGGTGGTCCTGACGGCGCCGACCTGGCCGCCTGTGATCCGGACCGCGAGCCCGACCCCTCGGACAGCCTGCGGACCTGGGGTGCGGTCCAGCAGGCGCTGCGCGAGCACGCGGGGTACAGCAGGGCCGAGTTCGCGGACCTGGTGCGCTTCTCCAAGCACACCGTGGAGTCGGTGGAACTGGGGCGGCGGATGCCCGACGAGTCGTACGTGGTGCGCTCGGAGGAACTCCTCGGGAACACCGGGGCGCTGCGGAAGTCGTCGAAGTACGTGACGCGGGGGCGGGGGGATGTGGGACTCGCGGCCTGGTTCCGGGAATGGGCCCGGCTGGAGCGGGTGGCGGTGAGTCTGTGTACGTATGAGTGCAGGCTGGTGCCGGGGTTGTTGCAGTCGGAGGGGTATGCGCGGGCCGTGTTCGAGGGGACCGTTCCGGTGGCGCCGGACGACCAGTTGGAGGACTTCATGGCGAGGCGGATGGAGCGGCAGCGGATGCTTTTCGAGCGGCCGACCACGCCGTTCAGCTTCATCGTCGAAGAGCACGTCTTCCGGCGTCGGTTCGGGGACAGAGAGCAGATGCTGGAGCTGTTCGACCATGTGCTGGAGCGGAGCGCACCACGCAACGTGACGCTTCAGATCGTGCCGTTGGAGGCCGGGCTCCACGCCTGCCTGGACGGTCCCGTGCGGCTTGTGGAGACCCCGAAGGGCCAGCGGCTCGCGTACTCCGAAGGGCAGCAGAACGGCCGCCTGATCTCTGACCCGAAAGAGGTGAGCCTGCTGTACCAGCGCTATGACACACTGCGCTCGCAGGCCCTGAATGCCAAGGACTCGCGGGGTCTGCTGGAGCGACTCCGAGGAGAGCTATGAGCACGAGGCCGGAACTGGCGTGGTTCAAGTCGAGCTACAGCGGCAGTCAGGGTGACGACTGCGTCGAGGTCGCCCTCACCGAACAGGCCATCTGTGTACGGGACTCCAAGGACGTGGCGCGCTCTCACTTCGCGGTGGGGCGTGAGGGGTGGTCGCGGTTCGTGGGGTTCGTGACGGAGGTTTGAGCGGCGTAGGCGTCGACGAACGATGACCGGTGATGCGGGAGCGGTGCCGCCCGATCCCGCATCACACCGGCGGCAATGCCGCGTACCGAACTGCGTACGCCCAACTGGGGCCGGGGCCCTTCCCTGCCCTGGCACAGGCCGGGAACGGGCTCTCAGGTGGGATGGCAGAGTTCCGTCAGCTTTCGCGACTTCGGCAGACGCCAGCGAAGTCGCAGCCGGCGCAGGACGAACACCAACTGTCCAGGCGGGGTAGCCGGTTGGTGCGCAAGGAGTCCGCAGCCTCCGTGACCCGCTTGCTGAGGTCGGTCATGACCTCGGGGTCCACCATTTCGCGCGTGTCACGTCCCGCCTTATCAAGGTTGAGGACCTCAACGACATCCGCGTTCTGGCCCGTCAGCTCCCGGTATCCGAGTACGTACAGGTGCAGTTGGTCACGGGTGAGGTTTTCGGCCTGAGCGCGCTCGCTCGACTTGAAGTCGACGACCGACGTCTCGTTCGTGTCCAGTCGCTTGATCAGGTCGACGCGGCCGGTGACGGTGACGCCGGGGACCGGGTGGATCTCGACGGGCTGCTCGGAGTATCTCGTCTGGTGCAGGGTCGCGCCGTGACGTTCCAGGTAGCGCCGCACGGCCGTCTCGGCGGCGGGGCGGAGCTGGTCTGCCGCCGCTTTGTTCGCGAAGGGGAGGTTGAGGTGACGGTCAACCAGGTCCTCCGCCTCCTCCGGGGCAGCGATGTCGCCCTCGATGGCCCGTTTGTGGATCTCCGCCATGACGTCGTGGAGCGACTTGCCGAAGCCGAGTTCCTTCTGCAGAGGCGAGTCGAAGCCGTACAGAAGACGGAGCTTGAAGGAATACGGGCACTCGAAGAGGTATTTCAGGTCCGAGAAGGACATGACGACCTCGGGGATACCGCGCATGGGGGTTGGCGTGAGCCGTCCGTCGGGGGAAGGGTGGACCTCGCGGGTCAGGACGGTGTGCACCTGCGTGGCCTCGTTGAAGAAGTCCGAACGCTTCTTGCCTGTGCGCTTCTCCGTGGGGGCGAAGGAGAGTGCCAGGTACTTCTGGGCGCGGGTGACGGCGACGTAGAAGAGGCGTCGCTCGTCGGCCTTGGTGCCTCGGTAACGGTCGGCACCGGGAACGAGGTCCGCCTCCACCACATGGAAGACGTTGGTACCGCCCCGGCGGGAGGCGGGGAAGGTGTTCTGGCGCAGGGCAGGAAGGAAGACGGCGGGCCACTGCATGCCCTTGGCCTGGTGGACGGTGGCGATAACGACGGCGTTGGGCTGGGCGTAGCCGTTGTCCCCGTCGGACTCCTCGTAGTAGTCGGGAGCCTGGTACTCGACCCACTTGGCGAACGCGTCGAACCGCTGCTGGGGCTCGCTGGTGAGGTGGATGCGCTCGAAGTCCCCGATCGCGGTGGAGAAGCGACCGAGGTTGTAGTAGACGAGCTCGCCCCGCTCGCGCGGAACACGCTCCTCGCGCAGCTCGACGGCTTCGAGGAAATCAAGGAAGACGCCTTGGAGCGTGGTGGAGTCCCAGGGCTTGGACGCGTCCCACCGCATGGCCGCGGTGAGCACGGGGAGTCCGGCGCGGACATCGCCCTCCGTGAGCCCGACGCCGGCGTCGACCCATGCGTCGATCACGTCCTGCTCGTCGGCCTCCCCCGCAACGAACCGAAAGCAGCTGACGGCCGCCTGGACCTCCGGTGTCTCGAAGAGCTTGGTCAGGCCCTTGATGACATACGGGATGTCGCGGCGTCGGAGTTCTTCGACGAGCGGGCCGGCGTCGGCCTTGACGGAGCGGAACAGGACGGCGAAGTCGGACCAGTCGAGTCCCCGGGGCTCGCTGCCTTCCCGGTCCTGGAACGGTACGCCGCGCAGCCGCTCGATGCGGTCGACGAGCCAGCCCGCCTCCGCCTCCGTGTCCGGGAATTCGAGTGCCAGCAGGTCGCCGCGGTCGAAGGTCTGGTGGCCGGCGGCCGTCATCGCCTTGTTGAGGCGTTCGCCAGGCGGAATCTGCTCGACGACTCGGCGTGCGAGGTCGACGATGGCGGGGCTGGAGCGGAAGTTCTCGTTCAGCGTGGCTCGGCGGACGCCCGGGTAGCGGTTCTCGATCGTGAGGATGTTCTCGACGGCACTGCCGCGCCACTGGTAGATCGTCTGGTCGTCGTCACCGACCACGCAGAGGTTCGCCCCGTGGCGGGTGAGCCCGCGGATCAGTTGCTCCTGGACCGGATTGGTGTCCTGGTACTCGTCGACGACGACGTACCTGACCGTCTCCTTGACATGCCGCTGGAGGCTCAGGACGGACTCGTCGCCCTCGTCGTTGTCGTCGTTGAGGAGGACCGCGGTGTTGTGGAGGATTGCTGTGTAGTCGAAGTACGCGCGTTCGCTGAGCAGTCGCATGTACTTGTCGAGCCCGTCCGCCACGTCGGGTCGGAGCCCGTCCAGATCTACGTCGTCCTCCCGGAGGATCGACATGACCTGCTGGTACAGCTTGGAGTTGACCCAGCGCCGCAGGGGCTTCGGGGTGCCTTGGACGATCGCGTTCGTCGTGGTCAGCCCTGACTGGGTGCTGTACTTGTCGATGATCAGGCGGGTTTGCACGTCGTTGAGGACGTTGTATTTGAACGCCTCGGGCACGTGGCTGTGCAGCAGGTCGAGGGCGTAGCCGTGCATGGTGCCGATGTACATCTCGGCGAGGCCGTGCACCTCGCCGTGGAGTTCACGGATCCGTGTGTGCACACGCTCCTTCAACTCGCCTGCGGCCTTCTCGGTGAAGGTGAAGGCGACGATGTTCCTGGGCTGGACACCGGGCCGTCCGATCAGGCGGGCGATCCGCTGCGAGATCACTTCCGTCTTGCCGGAACCGGCGCAGGCGACGATGAGGAGGTTGTCGTCGTGGGTGTCGATGGCGGTGCGCTGGGCGTCCGTGAACTGCACTGTTCCCCCCGAAACTGGCTGTTGTGCTGGTGCTGGTGCGGTGACGTGGTGCCTTCGTGTGGCGTGGTCGGTGGCGGGTGGGGTGCGTGCCGTGGCGGTACGCACCCCACCCGGTGGTGTCAGATGTCGATGGCCTTGAGGACTTCGTCGCCGTAGTAGTTGACGACCTTGACGGCGATGCGTCCGGACTCGGGCTTGGGGAAGGGGCGGGACTTCGTGGTGAAGAGGGTGGACAGCGCCTCGTCGTCGATCTGTCCCTTGAGCGCCTTGCCGAGCCGCTCGTACGGGTTGAGCCCCGTGGACTTCCCGTTCTCGCCCGAGAAGTAGACGTGGCGCACGATGAAGGCCTCGGCGTCGTAGTCCGTGTCGATGGACCACATCATGATGTCGTCGGGACCCTCGGCGCGGACGTCGCCCGTCGTCGGGTTGTAGATGTCGAGTCCCTTGATCTCGGCGACGAGTTGGCCGTCGCTCGTCTCCGTCAGCTCGATGTCGGGCTCGCCGAAGACCGTGAACAGGTTTCCGGCGCCTGTGTTGGCGAGTTCGTCGCCCATGGCGAGGTCCGGGTTCATACGGACGTTGAGCACGGCCATCTTGCCGACCTGACGCTGCTGGATGACGGAGAACTCGCCCCGCTCCTGGTTGATCTCGTTGGTCGCCTCGGTCGCGTTCGCGTCGAAGGAGAAACCGAGGATGAGCAGGAGGTCGATCTTGCCGAAGCGAAGGGCTTCACGGGCCGCGTTTTTGATGAAGAGGGAGTCGACGGTTCCGTATTCGGGACCGAGCGCGATACCGACGCGGGCCGGTGTCCCCTCCTCGGCGTCCTTGCGGATGCCGACGGCGGTCAGTATCCGCCCGGACACCGGCTCGACCGACTCGAACTCCAGCCGCTCGTTCCGGTAGCCGTTCTGCACGCCCGCCTTCTTGACGTGCTCCAGGATCGTCTCCTCGTACGAGGCGCCGGACGGCATCATCTCGGCGGCCTTCTCGGAGGCGGGGACGTCTTGGTCGAAGGAGACGGAGCGGTGCGGCGAGAGCGACTCGACTGTGAAGGGGCCGGCGACGCGGACGGCCTTCTTGTTCTCGTAGGGCCGGTCGTACAGCGTCTCGAACTCGGCGTGCTTCTTGATCGCCTTGTCGATCTGGTCGCGAGTCATACCCTCCTTGATGTCGGGGTTGTTCGCGATGGACTTCAGGGTGATGTGCGGGACACGCTCGTAGACGAAGCCACGGCGGATGTCGTGCTTCGAGGGCGAGCGGTCGAGCGGCTGCTGGCTGAGTTCGGCTTCCTTGGCCTTTCCTTCGGGGGAGTCGGCGAGGAGGTGGGCGGGGTACTTGGCGCCCATCAGGCGATGCCGGGCGAGGGCGATGGCAACACGGGAGGAGTCGATGGTGATCCAGCGGCGGCCCCACTGCTCGGCGACGTAGGCGGTGGTGCCGGAGCCGCAGGTGGGGTCGAGGACGAGGTCGCCAGGGTCTGTGGCCATGAGCATGCAGCGTTCGATGACTTTGGTGTTGGTCTGGACTACGTAGATCTTGTCCATGCCGCTGCCGGACTGAGTATCTTCCCACAGATTGTTGATGGGGTACGCTGGGAAATCGTTCAAGTAGCGGAGATAGTTGAGCGAACGCCCTGTGGCGACCAATCGGTTTGCCGCCTTAAGGCGGTTCATTCCAACTTCATTCGTCTTCCAGCGAACCTTGATCGAAGGAAGAAACGCCTGACCGTTAAGCTCTACGGGAAACCAGCTTGCTGCACCTTCACCCTTGTCTCGCCCAACAGAGTCGCTGGTGAGCGGCGAAGGGCGGAAGAAACGCGCTCCCGTAGGTGCGAGCGACGGGTCCTCTCTTTCTTCCTTGGTAGCGCGTCGGCGCCTCCCGTCGAGAAGCTCAAGCTGGTTGTAGGCAGCCGCCCCCTCGCCCCCAACTGACTTCACCTTATAGATCTGTCGATACTTGAGAAGCGGGCGGTCTTTCGCGTACCAGATTACGTAATCAGAGACGCTGGCTAGGAAATCACCTGTCCCGGTAGAGGTCTTCTTTACGGTGATTAGTGTGACGAAATTTTCAACCCCGAATACCTCATCCAGAAGCGCTCGGGCGAGGTGAACATTCTCGTCGCCGATTTGCAGGAAAACCGATCCTGATTCGGTCAGTAGATCCCGCGCTGCATAGAGACGATCGCGCAGGTAGGAGAGATACGAGTGAATACCCAGGTCCCACGTGTCCCTGAATGCCTTGAGCTGCTCCACTTCACGGGTCGCTGATGCGAGATTCCCATCCTTGACATCCCGCGACCGCGCAGATACCTGCCAATTCGAATTGAACTTGATCCCATACGGCGGATCGATATACACCATCTGAACCTTGCCCCGCAGATTCTCCCGCTCCGCGAGGCTCGCCATCACCTGGAGCGAGTCGCCCAGGATCATGCGGTTGGTCCAGTTCATCTGGTGGTTGTACCAGTCGACCTTGTCCAGCTCATCCGGGATACCGTCGTCGAAGAACTCGGTACCGAAGAGCGAGAGTTCCTCCCCGGCGCTCTCACCTCCCTGGCTCTCCCGCCGCCTCTTCGTCTCGTCCATCAGCTGCTTGACGAGGTAACGCGGTTCGATCCGCTCCTGCCGGAAGATCGGCGGGGCCGGGACCTCCAGGTCCTCGCCGTCCTGCTCGTCCTTGCCCTTCCAGACAAGCTGGGGGTCCTTGGCGAAGTCGCGCTTGCCGCGCCAGGTCATGGCAGCCTCGACTGCCTCCGTGACCAGGTCGAACGCGTCCGCCGTCGGGTTGTTCACTCGTGTTTCCTCATGCTTTATGGCCTGCACGGCCTTGGTGCTGTTCGCGGCGGTCTTCGCAATGCGCTTCCGGGGAGCGGCCATCGTGCTTACTTCCCTTCCTCGTCGTCGTTGCCGTCGTGCTGCCGCCGCTGCCGGGATTCGCCCTCGGCCTCGCGCGCCGCGCTGAACAGGTCGTCGTCCCAGGGGTAGTCGTCGTCGCCCCAGTCCGCTTCGTCATCGTCGCTCTTGAGCCTGTCCAGGCTCTTGAGCCCTTCCTCGCACAGCCCCGTCAGCGCCCCGTCGCCGTAGAGCGACTCGATCGCGGCCGCCAGGCCGGACTTGAATGTGGTCGGGTTCTGAGACAGCTCGACATAGCCCCACTTGCCGAAGCCGCCGTGGTTGTTCACGGCCGCGCACCACATCCGCGCGGTCTCCGCCTTCACCGCCCGCTTGCCAGCCGACTTGCGCGAGCCCGAGACCTCCACGATCAGGTGGAGCTGCTCGTCGTCCTCGTCCCGGGGCTTCAGCCGGACGATGAAGTCGGGCAGATACCGGTGCGTGCGTCCCGCGAAGAGATAGGGGATCGCGAACTCCAAGTGGTCGTTCTTGACGTACGACTGCACGTTCTTGTTGCCGTCGAGCAGCGTGGCCAGGATCTGCTCCCACGTGTTGCCGTCTATCCCGTCGAGCACGACGTAGTTCACCGGCGACTTGTCCTCGTCGGCCTCGTAGACCGCCTTGGTGGTGTAGAAGTCCACGTTGTCCGTGGAGCCTTCCGGCGCGTAGCGCGCGAAGATGGGCAGCACCTTGGACGTGTTGTCGCCTTCCTGGCGGTTCAGCGCGGCGAAGAACAACTCAGCGGCCCGTTGCCGCTCCTCGGAGACCTGGGAGATGATCGCCAGGGCACGCTGGTTGTCCGTGCCGACGCAGTGTGTGATCCAGTCCTTGGCGAGCCGTACCAGGTTCGGGAACATCCACGGCTTACGTCCGAGTTTCGGATCCTCCAGCAAGTCCAGTGCGTGTTTGGCCAGTTGGAAGGAGACCTGCTGCACACGAATGTCCCGGCCGTCGACCAGCGTGTGCCGGGCCTGCTCTCCGACGATGCCCTCCACATCGGCCCGCGTGGCGACGCCCTCGTCGACCTTGAACGGCTCCGCCTCGGTGAAGTCCGCGTAGAACTGCGCCTCCTCCACCTCCACCCGGTATCCCTCCAGGCAAGGGAAAGTGATGCGCAGGTCCTCCCGGTCCTTCATGGCCCGGACGTGCTTCGGCTCCGGTCGAGGCTTGGACTTCAGCTCCCGGTTCGGATCCGTCTGGATGAACTGGAACGGGATGCCGTAGACGTCCGCGTACTCCGGTTCCAGCAGCCCCTCCTCGTTGACCGCGTACGAGATGCGGCGCAGGCCGCGGCCCACCACCTGTTCGCACAGCAGGTGACTGCCAAACGCTCGGACCCCGAGGATGTGCGTGACCGTGTTGGCGTCCCAGCCCTCCGTCAGCATGGACACGGACACGACGCACCGCACGTCCTGCCCGAGCTTGCCCTTCTTGCCGACAGTGTTCAGGACCTCGCGCAACAGGTCGGCGTCCTTCAGAGCCTCCACGTCGCGGTCCGGGAACCGGGTGCGGTACTCCTCCTTGAACGCCTCCAGTTCCTCGGCCGCCGCTGCCTTGAACTGCGCGTCGAGCTGGGGGTTGTCGGACTCCAGCTGCGCCGAGTCGACCAGGATGGTGCGCGGGACGGCATAGCGGCGGCCCTGGGCGTCGTAGTTGGAGAAGTGCTCCAGCATGCCCGGCTTGCCGAGTCCGTCGGCGTCCGGGAGCTCACGTCCGGCGATCTGGTCGTACACCCACTTCGAGACCGTCGTGTTGTTGCAGACGATGATGAACACCGGGGGCGTGGATCCGGTGCCCCGGGTCTCCTCCTCCCACCGCGCGAACGCCTGCGCGTAGTTCCGGTACAGGCTGTGGGCGGCACCTTCCAGTACAGGTGGGAGCGTCTTGTCCGCGAGCGTCTCCGGCTTTTGGGCGCGCGTCGGCATCTTGTCCCTGATGTGCTCCCACAGGTTCAGGTACGAGACGTCCTTGTGTTCCGCGTCGTCGTCCACGGGTACACGCGGGATCTTGACGAGGCCCGACTCGATGGCGTCCAGGAGTCCGAAGTCGCTGACCACCCACGGGAAGAGGGTGCCCTCTGGGTAGCCCGAGCCGTTCAGGTAGAAGGGGGTCGCGGAGAGGTCGTAGACGGTCTTGATGCCGGTCTTGCGCATGATGTGGTTCAGGCCGTCGAACCACTGGCGTGCGTGCTTGTTCTCCTCCTCGGCCTGCTTCTTCTCCTCCCCCTTTAGCTCGTCCACGGTGATGGCCCCCTCCAGGGCGGCCCCGCGGGTCTGGTAGCAGTGGTGAGCCTCGTCGTTGAATACGATGATCTCGCCCTTGCTCCCGCCCAGATCGCGCAGGACCCGGTTGACCATCATGGCGGGCGTCTCGACGAAGGGGTCGTCCTTGGACCTGGCCAGGAGCAGCTTCTTGGTCTTGGACGCGAGTCCCTGACCCTCCCGCGTCGTCCGGAGCATGAACGTGTGGTAGTTGGTGATCGCCACCTGAGCCTGACCGAGCGCACCCCACAGGTCTGCGGGGACGATGTCCCGCTCCTTGTAGTAGTTGTTCGGGTCGGAGGGCATCAGCACACGCAGCCGGTCCCGGATGGTCACACCGGGCGCCACCAGGAGGAAGCGCTTGGCGAACCGGCGGTCCTGCGGGCCGGCGACCTTGTTGAGGGTGTTCCAGGCGATCAGCATCGCCATCACCACGGTCTTGCCCGCGCCCGTCGCCATCTTCAGGGCGACTCTGGGTAGGCCGGCGTTGTGCTCCTGATTGGCCTCGTCCAGGTGGGCGCTGATCCACGTCTTGCCGAGCTTCGTGCCCACCTCGGTCAGGTATATGGCGGTCTCCACGGCTTCCACCTGGGCGAAGAACAGCTTCCGCTCCCGGGTGCCGTCCGTCCAGTACTCCAGAAGACGACGCGTCGTGGGCGTGATGTTCGGATACCCCGCCTGGCGCCAGCGAGAGACCTCGGCTCGGATGTTGCCGATGACGTCCTGGCCCTTGCGCTCCTCCAGGATGCCGTCGAGAAACAGCTCGTGCTGGACGCCGGCGCCGGTCTTGCGTCCCTTCCTGGCACGCGGTACAGGCATCCAGGTCTCGCTCGGGCGGCGGCCGGGTACCCGCTCGCCGGTCGGCTGGCCCCGCTGGTCCAGCTCCCAGTGCCAGGCCGGTTCCGCGTACGGCGAATTGATGATCGGGTTCTCGATCACTGCTGCCATGCTCTGGATATCTCCCTCACGCCACGCCTTCGTGGACCGTACAGCCTGCCACCGACAATGACCCCATTCGTGCCATGTTCACGCCGCCCGCACCCGGTGCTCCACCCGCTCCAAATGCCCCATCACGACCTGATGCGCCCGCCAGCCATCCGGAAACTTCGGCGGCACATCCAGGTACACAGGACTGCTCCGCGGATGCCGGTCCAGCAGGTCGCGGATGCCGGCGCGGGCCACCATGATGCACGCGAAGCGATGTCGGGACAGCAGGACGCACAGGCGGCCCGTCTCCAGGTGGAAGGCGGAGGCGTCGTGGCGGCCGGACAGCGGGTGCCAGACCAGGGTGACGTCGAATTCGCGGCCCTGGAGGCGGTTGGCGGTGTCCACGGTGATGTCGGTCAGGCCGCGGGCGGCGAGGCGGGAGCGGACCGCGTCCGCCTGCACGGTGCGTGCCGTGCCGATCGCGATGCGCGACGCGGTCAGGGGCTCCCCGTTGACCAGCGCGCCGCGCTCCAGCAGCCGGGCCGCCGTCGCCGCGAGGGCATCCGCCACCTGCGGGTCCTGGTCCAGGGTGTGGCGGGCGGGGAGTTCCAGGTGGCCCCAGCCGGAGTCGGCGGCCCGGGCGAGGACGTCGTCCAGTGGGCCGGAGCCGTGCGGCAGGCTGGCGTACGAGAGCACGCGCTCCGGTGTCGTCGTGCCGGGGACGAACCGGTAGAAGGGGTAGAAGGCTCGCTCGACCAGGGGTGCCGCCGTCTCCGGCAGGCGCCAGGAGACGGGGAGCTGGTGGCGGAGGAGGTCGGGGTTGTGGGCGAGGGTGACGTCGACCGCGTTGCGCAGGGGGTCCCAGGTCAGGCCGTGCCAGCGGTCGGTCTCCACGGTGGCGAAGGGGTCGAGCTGGCCGGGGTCGCCGACGAAGAGGACCTGCGAGTCTTCCTGGGCGAACAGTGGGGCCGTCGCCAGGAGCCCGTCCGAGCGCATCTGGTACGCCTCGTCGACGATGGCCCACCGCCACGGCGCGCACTTGTCCGGGGTGACGAACGACCACTTCTTCGCGGTGGACACCACGACGGGCAGGTCACGCAGGTCCGTCACCTGGTTGCTCCCGGTCACGTTGGGGTGCCGGGTGACGCGGGGCGGGAGGACGTGGCCGCCGGCATGGAGGCGGCCGAGCGCCAGGCCGGGGTGCTCCCGCGCGATGCGGTCCACCAGGTCGTCGACCTGCTCGTTGGTCTGCGCGACGATCATGAGCTGGTGGCCAGCGGACGTCAGGTGCCCGGTGGCCTTCACCACCAGCGTGGACTTTCCGGCTCCGGGAGGGGAGTCCACCACGACGCCCCGGCCGGGCGCGGTGTCGAGGCTGGTCAGGATCCCCGCGACCGCCCGGTCCGCGCGTTCGCCGGGGGTGAGGGCTTCGGGCTCCCCGGTGTCGGGAAGGAGGGCGGTCACTCCCAGGTCTCCTCTGCGTCCTCGTCGGTGGGCTCGTACGGCTGCGGCGGACCGCCGTGGGTCCAGGGGGTGTTCTCCTCGTCGGGCAGGGCGGACGGCATGGCCGTGGGATTGAGCGTGGTGTACGTCAGCTGCTCGCCGGCCTCCGCGAGGGTGCCGGGCGGTGCCGGCGGTGTGCGCTTCCTCGCGAAACCGCCCTTGAGCTGGAGCACCACGGTGTGGCCGCCGTCGTCCTCCCGCCTGACTTCGAGGATGCGGGCCTCCTGGCCGGGCCGGGCCGGGGACTTCACCTCCGTGCCGACCGCGAGATCGACGCGGACGTCGGTGCCGGTGCGCAGGATGATCGTCGGACGCCACACCTGGGATCCGGGACGGTCGCCGGGGACGAAGCGGTCCTCGTCCCTGGCCGTGACCGTGCCCGTGAACGCCTCGCCGGTCAGCTCGTACTCCGCCATCACCAGCGGGTCGTCGTACGCGCGTTGCGCTTCATAGCGGGTGACCGCGTCCTCCAGCCGGGCCAGGCGGCGGGCGGCTCGGACGGCCTGGTCGCGGCGGGCCTGCGGGCGGCCGTCGGCGTCCAGGTACTCGGCGTACTCGGAGAACCAGCGCCGGTCGAGGGCCCAGCGGCCGGGGACGTGGGCGCCCTCCGGCAGCTCGCGGAGCAGCTCCACGCCGCGCCACATCAGCCGCCAGGTGGGCAGCATCTGGCCGCTCAGTTCACGGTCGATCTGGCGGCCGACCGCCTCGCGTCCGCGGTCGTCGGACGCCTCGTCGTAGCGCGTCATCAACTCGTGCAGGGTCCGGTCGAAGACCGGGTCGGTGGACGGACCGGCCGGCGGCCACACGGCGGGGTCCTCCGCCTCCCGTGCCGCCCGCGCGCCGTCGCTGCCCTCCGGCGGATCGATCCAGGCGAGCAGGGACGCGAGGTGGGAGTCCTCGGAAGAACTCTGGCCCGTGGCCCAGTTGGCGGCGAGCAGCCGGGTCATCGCGAGCATCACACCGGAGTCCGGGAACTCGGCCAGGTCCGCGAACCAGGTCAGCCACTTGCCGAGGGTCGGCACGGACGGGTCGACCGCGTACGGCCCCTCGATGGCGCGCAGTCTGGTCAGCCGGCCGAGCAGGCGCACGTACGCGATGCCCTCGCCGTTCGGGACGAGGAGCTGCGGGGCCCGCTGGAAGCGCAGGCGTTCCTCTTTCTCCTTGCCGCGGCCGACGGTGTAGGGCTCCGTCTCGGTCCGGCACCCGTCGATGTACGCGAGGAGGAGGGCGGCGAGGCGCTCGGCGAACCGAAAGCGTTCGGCGCGGTTGCGCGGCTGGCGGACGGTGAGGAGGGTCGGGTGCTCGGGGTCCGTACCCGCGAGCGCGGCCAGGGGCGCGCATGCCTCGCCAGCGAGGGTGAGCGGCACCAGGACGAACGGCTTCTTGTCCAGGTGCTGGTGGCGGACGGTCGTCAGCGGTTCGGCACGGCCGGTGCGGGATGCCGTGATCGTCGCGACGGTGGACAGGACGCTCATGCGGCCCCCCGGCGGAGTCGGCGCAGCCGGGCGGCGGCGCGCAGCAGGTCGGCGGCTTCCGCCTCGGCCTCTCCGGGGGCGGCGACGCCGTCCAGGTAGTCGAGCGCGGTGCGGGTGGAGTCGATGCCCGGCAGGTCGTTGCGCACGCCGTTGCCCAGGCGGGCCGGCGAGGCGCATCCGTCGGCCTCGTCGCGGCAGTAGCGCGCCATTTCGCAGAAGGACAGGCAGGAGGGTGTGTACGACGCGTCCAACGCGTCTATGGAGGAGGAGAGTTCGTCCACGCTTCGGGTCGTGTCCAGAGTCGCCGTCTCGGGGAGTTGGGCCGCGAGGTCCTCGGCGCGCCGAAGCCGCGAGAGCTGGAACTGCAGGGCGTCGAGTTCCTGCCGGAGGTCGATCAGGCGGCCGTAGGGGCGGTTGGAGAAGTCCTTGGGGCAGACGAGCAGGAACTCGTGGGAGATCTGCTCGGTGGGCAGGCCGGCCGTCTCGAAGGCGCGGTGCAGCGCGAGGACGTACACCGCGGCCTGCTTGGCCGTCTCGGCGACGGCGGTCGGATTGGCCTGGCCGTCGATCGCCGCGAACGAGCGGATGAGGACGACGTGGAACTTCCCCCCGATGCGGTGGGTGAGTGCGTCCGGCTCCAAGTACGCCGTCTGACCGGCGACTTCGAGGGTGAGCACGGGACGGTCGAGGATGAGCCGTACGTCCTGGCCGGAGGCCACGTGTGCGATGAGGCGGCGGGTCTCCCACTCGCGCAGGTGTAGGTCCGTGTTGCCTCCTACCTCGTTGAGGTCGGCGACGTGGGCCTCCGCCACGGGGACGGAGAGCTGCTCGCGCAGCAGCCGGATGAGCTCGGCGTAGCTGCCCCACTTCACGAGGTCGTGGAACGCCTGTTCGCGAGCGAGGGAGAAGGGTGACTGGCCGAAGCGCGGCTCGTATCCGACCTGCTGGGCTAGCAGTGCCTTGTCCACACCGGCGGCGTCGAGGACGGCGCGGCGGCCGCAGGCGGGATTGGCGGTCAGGGCGGTGATCTTGCGGGCGGTGTACGGCTGAGGGGGCTGCGGTCCTCGCAGCCGTGCGAGTCGGTTGTCGGGAGGTTCGGACTGCTGCGAGGGCATCGTCTCTACTTCGGGAACGTCTTCGGGTACGTCTTCGTGAGCTCACCGGCGTGCGATGCGTGCGACGTCATCGCCGTCGTGAAGGGGTCGTCAGGACAGGGTCCCACTCGCGTCGCGCAGGGCGTCACGCATCGGTGCCGCACCGAACAGCTGCTGTACGTCGGAGAGTTGGGTACGGGCGCGCTGCGCGGCCGCTTGCCGCTGCTGGTCGTCCTCCTGCCGGTGGACGGCCGCTTCGGCGTGGGCGGCTGCGATCACGCGGGCGGGGTCGGGTTCCGGGGCCGCGGCGTCGTAGGCGCCCGGGATCGTGAGGGCGAAACGGCGCAGCAGCCGCCAGGCCGCGTCGGGGGCCGGATGCCCCGCGGTGGTGAGTCGCTGGATCTGCTCGGCGGTTCCCACCGCATGGGTGAGGAAGTCGGCACGCGGGCTGAGCGGGCCGATGATCCGCCGCTCCACGGGCCAGGTGGACAGGGCCAGGAGTCCGCGTGCGGGGACCAGGCGGTCGTGGGTCAGTGCCGCGCAGATGTAGTACGGGCGGGCATAGCCCTGCGCCGTGAAGGAGCGCTCCTCGTCGCGGCGGAGGGACGCGAGTTTGGTGGCGACCAGCGACTCGGTGAAGAACGCCTCGTACGTGGACGAGATGAGCTTCGGGGAGGCAGGGGCACCCAGCAGGGTGAGTGCCTGGTGGACCTGTTCGCGGATCGGGATGGAGCCGTGCGTCGGGCGCTCCGTGCGGCGTGGTGCGCCTGTGGTTGCCGACGTCTGCGAGGCCGGGGGCTCGGCCGGGAGTGCCTCGCCGTCCGCTTCCGCCTCGGTCTCGAGGGCGTGCTCCCAGGCGGCCTCGGCTTCGCGCAGCGCGCGACGGATGCGCGCGGTTTCGGCCTTGTCCCGTGCGCGCACGGCACCGCGCAGCTCGGTGCGCAGGTGGGACAGGCGCTGCTCGAGTTCCTCCAGTGATGCCGCCATGCGGGGCAGCTTAGCGCAGCAACCAACCTGTGCCAAGAACTTCCAATGAGTTCCAAGATTACCTGCTACGGTCGAATGCGGCGGCGCACCCGGCCCGACCGAAGGGTGCCGTCTGTTCTGAGACAAGGGGGAGGCAATGAGCCACGACACGACGGCATGGCACAAGCCGCACTGGCTGACGGGGGACGACGGCCTCGTGCGCGTGGGGCCCGGTACGGGCGGGAGCGAGGAGCACACCTGCCCCTCGCACGCCGCTGCCAAGGCCCGGCCCGGTCTGCGGCCGGCCCGGCCTCTCCGGCTTCCGAAGCCGGAACTCGAGACGTTCACCCTCGGGCCGGTGATGGACGCCGTCGACCGGGTCGAGTTCCACGGTGAGACACCCGACCAGGCCCTGGCGGGGCTGCGCTCCCGCACCCCCGCCCTCCACCCCGGTCACCTGACGTATGCCGAGCACGCCCTCCTTACGTACACAGAAGCGTGCACCGGCAACGGTGAGCAGCGGCTGCAGCCGGTCCGCCCGTACTGGGTGGCCCAGCGGGAGAACGGCAAGTTCTGGGAGATGTACGCCTGGTGGCGCAGGTACGAGTCGGCCGACGGACGACTGCGCGAGTACCGGCGGCTGCGGCACGGCGAGGCCAAGGACTCCGAGCCCGGCGGGATCGCCATCGCCGTGTACGTGGCGGTTCACGGGCGCCAGGCGGCCTGGCCTCGGAAGTGGGCGCGCGCGTTCCAGCCGTATGGACCCGCCGCCCGGCCCGAGCGGGTGCGTGTCGTCGAAGTCGGGCTCGCCGACGGACGGCCGCGCGTGCAGTTCGACGGGACGGCCGAGGAAGCCGAGGCCTACTACGCCGAGCACGGGCACGCGCACGTGGCCCGTATCGTGGCGGGCGGCAGGCCGGTACCCGGCTCATCCTGCGTCGACTGCAAGCAGTTCACGGGCTGCGAGGCCGTGCCGCGCAGGCCGGGTGTCCTCGGCCTTCCCGCGAGGGTGGCACCGCTGAGAAAGGTGTCGGTCAGCGATCTGCGCTATCACGCGGCCTGCCCCGCACAGGGATTCCTCCGTTCTCTGCACCTGCCCAAGGCTGACGAGTACGGCAGCGCGGCCAGGCTCGGCCAGGCGGTGCACGGCTGGATCGAAAAGCTGCACCGTCGCCCGGGATGGCCGCCGTGCGCGGCCGGCGACATGCCCCCGGAGGGCGAGAACTGGACAGAAGGCCGCTGGCGGGTCTCCGACGAGGACGCCGCGGCCGGTCGGGACATGCTGCTCCACCACGTCGACGCCTGTCCCTTCCAGGACGCCGCCCTCATCCAGCGGGTCGAGCCCGAAGCCCTCCGGGTCGTCCACGACACCGCGGCGCAGGCCGTCGTCATCGCCAAACCCGACCTGCTCTACCAGGAGGACGGCTCGTGGGTGTGGCGGGAGCTCAAGACGACACGGAAACGGCGCCACCATCACGAGGACCCTCTCGACACCTACCCCCAACTCGCCCTGGCGGTCACGCTCCTGGCTCAGGGCGCGCTGGGCGGCGATCCGGACGGCTCGCGTGTCGAGGTGGAGATCCTCCGGCCGGACGGTTCCGATCCGCACGTGATCGACCCGACGGACCCCGGCCAGAAGCGGAAGGCGCTGTCGGTTCTGCGGCGGTACGCAGGACCGTGGCGGGAGGACGAGACATGGGACGCCCGCCCCGGCCCGCATTGCCGGTTCTGCCCGGTGTCCCGGTGGTGTCCGAGCGCCGCTGCCGCGCCCGACGGCGCCGTCGCGAGAGAGGGGGAGGCGTGACCACGACCGACATGAGGGATGCACGGTCCGAGGACGCCGTCGGCACGGACGAGGGCCTGCTCCGACAGATCGCCAGCGCCCTGGCGTGCCTGTCCCGGCAGAGGACGGTACCCAACCCGGTCTACCCGGCGAAGGTGCAGAACGCGTACAACCGCCTCGTCCTGCACTGCCTGCGCCGGGGCGACGAACCGCCGGGCAGTGTGCCGCAGATGGTCCGCTGGGCTTGTGAACGGCCGCTGATCGAGTGGCCGTTGGAGTTGCCGCCCGAGAACTTTCCGGGCACGGCCCTGCTCGTCGATCCGGAGACCCGGCTGCCGCACCAGCTGTGCCTGGAGTGGGAGGTGAGCGCGGCCGACCCTGCCGCCGAGCTCTTCGAGAACGAACGCATCCGGGAAGCACTCGCCGTGTGCCGTGCGGCCAAGGCCCCGCAGGCCTACACCGCGTTCCGGGCCCTGCTCACCTCCAGGCCCGTGCTGACCGGCGCCGAGCTGGCACTGCTCGGCGGCGATCCCGACTGCGGAATGCTGCTGCACGACGTGATCAAGCGCTGCTACGAGCCCGTACCCGCCTCCTACCTGCGGCGCGGCACATACCGGCAGTGCGCTCGCTGCCGCTGCCTGATGGTGCCGCTGCTGCACGGCGGCCACCGCTGCGAACTGGACCGGTGCCGCCGCGACGGCACTTCGGACGACGGCACGCCGCTCCGTGCCGACAAGGGCGGAGTCTTCCAGCTCAGCCGCCCCCTGCGGATGTTCATCACCAGCCCCGGGCTCGCGGAGACCGATCTGCAAACCGCCCTGAAGAAGAAGTTCGGAATCACCGCCGAGATGTGGCCCAACTACGACGCGTACGACCTGCGCGTCCCCCTGCCGGGGCGACGGCACTGGGCGGTGGACGTCAAGGACCGGGTGAACCCCGTTCTCCTGGCGCGCTCCCTCACGCCGTTCAGGAGCGAGCCGCCGTACGACCGGGCCTTCCTCGTCGTGCCCCGCTACCGCTTCCGTGACAACGAGGCGTACGGGCGGCAGTTCCGCCGCAACCTGCCGGAGGACCTGGCCGATCGGGTCACCCTGCTGGACGACCGGGCCTTCCTGCGGCTGGTCGCCGATGAGATCTCCACCCCGCGTGACAAGGCGGGGGACCCGCGTACCGAAGGAGGACGCCGTGCGTGACCGCAGAGGATGGCACCGGCGCTGCTCGCCGCAGCAGCTCACCGAGGTGTGGCCGGTGAACCTCGGCAGCTTCCGCCCCGGCGACCTTCTCGACGTCGAACTGGGCCTGTACCTCCTGGAGGACGTGACGCCCACCCGCACGGCCGCCGATGTCTGGCCGCTGCTGGGCGGTTACCCGTACAGCGAGGTGTTCGGAGACGTCCGCACCGACGAACAGCGGCTTCGTGTTCTGCGCGCCCGCCACTATCTGTGGGACATGCGGCGACGGCACGCCTGGTCGGAGGCGCTGATCGACTACCTGAAGGTCCCCCAGCACCTGCGCGGATACGACATCGACGGACCCGGCTCCGTACCACGCCGTCGCGAGCCGTCGCGCGCCGCACGCCGTTTCGAGATCTTCGAAGAACTGCTCAGCACCGCTCCGCGGTTCGCGACGCGGTCCATTCCGTTCGCCGAGGAGGGAGAGCACACCTTCCGGGTGCAGGACCGTACCCACTCCGTGGTGTTCGACGAGGAACTGCTGACGGACACCCTGCCGCGCGCCCACGCGCTTGACGCACCACCGGCCGGGCGTGGAGAGCCCGTCGACGTCACCTGGGAAGAGCTCGAGAAGGCCGCCGACGAGATGGACGCCGTCGAGGCGACGGCACCGGAGGGGGCGCGGGGCGGCTGGGCCGGGCGGCTCCGGCGGGTGAAACTGCTCGTGCGCGACGCGGAACTCGGCCGCTTCACAGAACAGGGACGGCTGAGGATCGACCGGCTGCTGCACCTCGTGGGGATGGTGGGAGCCGGCAAGTCCACCCTCCGGGACATCCTGACCTACCATCTCGTGACCCGGACACCCCGCCGGGTCACCATCGTCGTCGGCGACGTGGCCGAGACGCTCGCCGTGGTGGAGCAGTTCGACCGGCTCGGTGTGCGGGCGGCGCCGATCCTCGGGCACTCCACCAGGGAGCGCAACATCAACCGGCTGCACCGCCGCACCGCCACGGCCGGCGCCGCCACCATGCTCGGGCACGACCACGCGGGCTTCGCCTACCTCAGCAGCGCCTGCCCCGTCGACGTGCTGCGCGGCCTGGAAGCCCGCCGCCCGCTCGGCGTCCGTGAAGCACCGTGCATCACGCTGTACACCGTCCCCGAGCAGGAGGCCACGGACGGCGATCCCCTCCTCGACGAGGAGTACAGCACGCAGCGTGACGCACAAGGCCCGAAGCCGCAGCGGAGACTGTGCCCGTTGTGGAACCGCTGTCCGCGCCACCGCGGGGCTCGTGATCTGGTCGACGCACAGGTGTGGGTCGCCACCCCGGCCGGTCTCGTGCACAGCTCCGTCCCACTGCACCAGCACCAGGAACAGCTCCGGTACCTCGAACTCGCGTGCCGACTCAGCGACCTGATCATCGTCGACGAGGCCGACCGGGTGCAGATGCAGCTCGACACGGCCTTCGCGCCGGCCAGCACTCTGGTGGGCAAGGCCCCGAACTCCTGGTTCGACGAGGTCGCCGTCCACAAGTTCCAGCAGATGGCCCGGGACGGCCGGCTCCAGCTGTCCGCCCGTGACGTCGACGACTGGACCAACGCCGTCAACACGGTCAGCGCCGCCACCGACCGCCTCTTCGCCCTGCTCGTCAAGGACGACAAGCTCAGGCGATGGATCAGCGTCGACTACTTCAGTGCCTTCACCCTCCACAACCTGCTGCTGGACAGCTGGTTCCCGGGGCGGAAGGAGGGCGAACGCCCGCCTACGGCGGCCCGGACGCTGGACGGTGCGCTCGGCCGGTTCCGCGACGACCCGCTGCACGAGCAGCAGAGCACGGGAGACGACGATGAAGTGACACCCTTGGTGAACACCTTCGTCCACCTCGCCCTGGAACTCCTGCACGCGCCCCAGGGAGCACGGACGCGTGAGATGCTGCGCGACACCCTCACCGACATCGTCGGAGACGACAGCACGGTGCTCGCGGACGCCGACCTCCAGGCCCGGCGCTTCGAGTTCACCCTGCTCCTTTCCGCTCTGCACAGCCGTCTCGACTTCATGACCACGTTGTGGCCGCGCGTCGAGGCCGCCCTCAATCTCGAGAGCGCCTCGAACGTGCTCTCCCGCAGGCCCCCCAAGGACTACGAGGCGGTCATCCCCGAGTCGCCCATGGGTAACGTGCTCGGCTTCCAGTTCCGCCACGACGACCGTGAGCGCGATGGTGACCGCAGCGGTGAACTCCGCTTCTTCCACTGCAACGGCGTGGGCCGCGAACTGCTCATGCGGCTCGGTGACCTGTGCGCCGTGGACGGCCGCCCGGGCCCGCACGTCCTGCTCATGTCCGCAACGAGCTGGGCGGGCACGTCGAGCAGGTACCACGTGCATGCCGACGTCGGTGCTGTTCTGCGTCCTCACGATGAGGAAGTCGAAGCCGTCCTGGGCAGCGAGTTCCGCAAGGAGTTCTTGTACTGGCCCGGAAGCGACCGGCCCAAGCCGCTGCGCCTGTCCGGCTGCGACCCCGAAGAACGGCCGCAGGCCCTTCTACACATGCTGCACCAGCTCGCGGTGCCCGACCGGAGCCTGCCCGACGCCGAGAGCATGCTGGACGCCGAGCTGAAGGAGATCGACGATCCGGACCGCCGCCGCATCCTGTTGCTCGTCGGCAGCTACGACGAGGCACGTCGGGCCGCCGAGTACCTCAACCAGATCCCCGAGTGGAACGGCCGCGTCACCCGACTCGTGTCCGACGACGCGGACTCCGACACCGCCTGGACCCGGCTGCCGGAGGACGCCGCCGCACGGACGCTGCCCCGCGGTGACGTGAAGGCTTTCCCTTCGGTCGGCGGCGACATTCTCGTCGCGCCGCTGCTTGCCGTGGAGCGGGGACACAACATCGTCCTGCGCGATGGCAAGGCGGCCATCGGCACGGTCTACTTCCTGGCACGCCCACACCCTCGGCCCGACGACATCGCGCTCGCCATCCAGTCCATCAACGACTGGGCCGTACGCCAACTCCGGGATGCTGACGGATCCTTCCGGCAGAACGCGCTCGCCGCCGCCACCCCCGACCAGGCGGCTGTGGCGTTCCGCAGCCGCGCACGCCGTCAGTGGAACCGCTTCCTCACCCGGCGGCTGGCCTGGTCCAGCCTGCGGGACGAGGAGAAGACGGCGTTCACCTGGGATCAGCTCGTCGTCATGTGGCAGGTCATCGGTCGTCTGGTGCGCGGCGGCGTGCCGGCCCGGGTGGTCTTCGTCGACGCGGCTTTCTCTCCCAGAGAAGCCGGATTCCAGGACACGGACACCCCAGACACCAGCCTGCTGGCGAGCATGCGTGAGGTGCTCGCCCCCTTCTTCGAGGACGGGAACACGGCGGAGCGGCACCTTGCCCCGATCGACAAGTCCCTGGTCCGTGAGCTGTACGAACCGCTCTACCGCGCCCTGGTGGACATGGGCTGACGGCATCCGTCACCACACCGCACCCCCGACGTGTTCGCGTCGCGTCCGAAGACTTCACGCCTTGCTCCGAGGAGAACCGACACCATGGCCTACCAGTACAACCGTCCGGCGGCGTACCTGCCCGACCCGGCACGGAAACCCTTCGTCGTCCCGATGCACACGCTCTCCCTGCCCGCCCACTGGGAGGAACCACTCCTGCGCCTCTACCACGGCGGAATGACAGAGGGGCAGGCCGAGCGACGGCGCCGCGTACCCACAGCGGCTGTCAACCAGCTGATGCGCGCCACCGCGCCGGACATCGTCACGGTCGACTCCACGGCACGGTTCGGTTCGGAGAACCCCTGGCTGTACTGCCAGGACGCGTACCCGATGGCGGTGACGAACCTCTACATCGCCACCTGGCTCAGGAGCCTCCCGCGCGAGGCCGGCGATCCCGAGACCGCGGCCCTGCTGATGAACTGCTTTCGTGACCTCGACACCGCGGCTCTCAGCTGGCGGCCCGGCAGGGTCGACCTCCTCGAGCAGAAGGTGTCGCCCGGAGGAACCGCTCTGCCCGCGTCCCACGTGTACCGGTTGCTTCCCGACGTCCTCGCCGAAAGGATCGCGCGCCAGGGACCGTACGAACACCACGGGCAGCAGCTGTCGTTCCGACAGGTCGCCGGCCGCACGGGGGCCAGGGGGCAGGGAAGCGGGGGCGCCGAGCTGATGTCGAACGTGATCGAGTACGTACCCGGGCGGCGTGGTGGCGGCGACGGCAAGCCGGCCTACTACGCGGCGACCCTCCGCATCACCGTGCGCACCGTTCCCTTCTCACCCGTCCCGCGCGTCCACGTGGCCGCCGGCGTACGTCGGTTCGTCACCGGCAAGGTCTACATGCCGTACGGCAAGGGCGTGTCCGCGTACCTGCTCCCGGACGACTCCCTCGTCCACGATGGCCCGCAGCCGCAGCGTTTCGCCGTCGCCATGCTGGAGTGGAAGAACGGCACCACGGACTGGCGTCAGGGCGGAGCAGAAGGAATGCTCGCCGGGATCAGCGCACTCGACGCACTGCCGTCCCCGGACCGGCTGGTGAAGGAGGCCGACCACTGGATCCACGGCCGGGACGGCATCCGGATCGCGATCGGGCACCAGGCGGCCATGGGCAGGCACACGATCGGCACCGGACTGATGCCCAGTGAACGCCGACGGCTGATCGAGTGGGCGGAGCAGGCGATCGCTCCCGAGTTCGTCTCCGTTCCGAAGCTCGAGCGCAGCGCGTACGCGCGGCCGCCCAAGAAGCAGCTCAAGAAGCTGCCGTCCATTCCCAAGAACATGGAAGAGAAGGATCCCGAAGAGCGCGCGGTCATCCTGGACCAGCGTGAGCTGAACGCGGCCCACAACGCTCAGGTTCTGCGGGCACGCCTGGCCGAAGCTCTCGAAGGGGAAGACCTCACCGCGGTCGTGCTCCACCAGAACGACGCCATCCGCGATCAGATGATCGCAGCGGCGGAGACTGGGCTGGGGCTGGCCGGGTACCGGCGTGAGCAGGGTCCCGATACCTGGGTGTGGGAGGCGAAGGAGCTGACCGTCCGGCTGCACGCGCGGCCACTGGGCGCTCTCGGTGCACCGCTGGGAGGCGACGGCGTGCCGCGCCGGGGGCAGGAACACGACAAGGCCATCGAGGAGCGCCGTATCGGTGTCGCGCGGGCCATGGCCGCCCTGCGGGAAGCCGTCCCCGGGGTGCGGCTGGCCTTCGTGGAGCTCGACGGGCAGGATGCCTTCCGCCACGCCAAGCGACGGACCGACCCCAAGCACGCGATCCGCCTCGGCTGCGCGGACGCAGGCCTGGTGACCCAATTCATCCGTCCACCGGAACCGGAAGCGGAGACGGAGGAGGCTCTCGCCGATGCAGGTCTGCGTGCCGCCGCGGCCTGGTCGGACGGCCTGCGCCAGACTGGCATGCGGCTGGTGCCTCAGCACACGCTCGGTGACACGCTCATCCCCGCAAACCTGAACCAGGTGGCCTTCCACCTCGTGGAACGCCGCCTTGACGGGCCCACGGGCAAGCAGCAGTTCACGCCGATCGCGGTGCTCATCCGACCAGGCGCGAAATGCGTGCTGGGCAAGTCGGCCGACATGCACGCATGGGTGCCGTACCCCGAACTCCTCAAGTCATTGACGGGAAGGGTCGAAGGCAGGAAGAACAGCGCGGAGCAGTCGGCCCTCATGGCGGCCTTCGTCAAGAAGACCCTCGCGCAGCTGCGCAGTACCCCGACGCTCGTTCTGACCCACGCCCAGGACGTCCGGAAGCGCTGGCCATGGCTGAGGAACGACGGGCTGGAACGGGACAGGCTCGGCCTCGACGGGGGTCCCCTTCAGCGGATCGGTCTGTACGGCAAGCAGCTTCGTATCGTTCGGATCGCCGATGGCAGCCGGGACGAAACGGCACAGTGCTGGGCCGAGGCGGAGGAACTCTCTCCCAAGTTGGAGGGCCAGCAACGTGGGGGCATCGCGATGGGGCTGTGGCGGCCCGGAGTGCGGGGTGACTCGGACCGCGTCTTCTACAGCACGACCGGCAAGTCCGGCTCGCAGCCAAATCTCACCAACGACGACGCCAAACTCACTCCGCACACCAACGCCTCGGGCAACAACGCCTACCGGCCGACGGCGAACGCCTGGAATCCGGACCTCCTCGAACTGACCGTCGCGTGCCTTCAGCCCGGTGACGATGCGGAAGCATGGGCCGCATTCGTCCACCAGCAGCGTTTCAGCGAGGACTACCGTGCTGGTCGCGAGGGGTTGGCTCTGCCCTTGATCCTCCACCTCGCGCGACTCGCGGACGATTACGCTCTGCCTCACGAGATCGAGGAGGCTTTGGACCCGACGGAGCCCCAGGCTGCGGCCACGCCGGACGACGCTCTGTCGGGCCAGCTGGCCTTCGACTTCGACCTGGACGACGGGGATGACGACGAATGAAGCTTCCTGCTGGGGAGCCGAGGGAGTCTCACCCCTCGGCTCCCCAGCGGGTAAGGCCTCTACTACCTCAGGGGCGTAGGTGTGGCTGAGGAACGGGCTCGGCTGCCCGTGTCAGAAGACGTCGCGGTCGCACACCACGAACTCCTCCGGCCGCAGCCGGTTGACGAGCGCGGGGGAGTGGGTGGCCACGATGAACTGCGTCCGCTCGGCGGCTTCGCGCAGCCGCTGCACGACGAGTTCCAGGGCTTGCGGGTGCAGCCCGTGGTCGATCTCCTCGATACAGGTGAACGCCGGCGGGTTCGGGTCGTAGAGCAGGGCGAGCAGTCCCAGCAGGCGGGCCGTGCCGTACGACGCGTCGGCGAGCGGGGTCAGCCGGCGCAGGCCGCAGCCGTGTCGGCTGCCTGGCCGCCGCCACGTCGACGTCGAAGACCCGGAACGACGACAGCCGGTCCGCGACCCGCGTCACCTCGTCGCCGCCGTCGGCGGGACCGAGCCGGGGCAGCGTGGACAGATCGCTGCTGAGGCTGCGGATACCGAAGCTGCCGCTGTCCTTCGTCTGCCCCGCCCGTTCGTCGACGACGCGCGCTTCCTCGCCGGCGATCGTGATACGCCGGCCGCGCCCCCGCTTGCGTGTGAACGCGAAGCTCTCCTCACGCGACAGGGTGTACCGCGTTCCCCTGCCGTCCCGGTTCGAGCCGATAGGCAACGCCGCGTCAGATGGTCGGGGTGTCGTCGACAACCGGCCTGTGAACCTCGACGACCGGCTTCCACCCCGCGGAGAACTCGATGAAGTCCGCACGGGTGGGGTAGGTGTCGATCGCGCGACGGTCACGCTTGGGGCTGTCGCTCCCCTTGCGCCCCCGGGGAATCTGCTCCTCGAAGATGTCGACCTTCACGTCGGGAACCTCCTTGAGGCCCTGGCGCCAGATCTGCACGATGTCGGCGCCGAACGCCTGCCGGGCCGCAGCGTAAAGGGCCGTGAGGGCCCCCTTGTCCCCACCGGGGACGAAGAGTGCCAGGTCCAGCACGACGCCGGCGGACTGGAGGACCTCGATGGTCACCGAGCCGTTCTCGTCGGCCACGTAGATTCCGGCTTCGTTCTCGTCGTCGGGAAGGCAGGAGACCTCTTCCTGGAATACGGTTCTCGCCGTGATCGAGCCGCCCTCGAAATCCCCACCGGACTTGGTCAGGAAAGCAGGGGCATAGCAGTCGGGAAGTTTGAGTTCTGCCGTGTCGGCGGAAACGAAGATCCTGTCCTTCACGCCGAGCTTCGTCACCTCTTCCAGCGAGAGGCGGCGAGCGGCGATCTTCTCCGTGTTCACGATTTCCCTTTCAGGTCGCACTGTCCCTCCGAGCAGGAACGCTACCACGAAACCCCGAGGTCAACTGCCCAGTAATCCTTGGGTAAATGGCTTCCGGCGACCTGCGCGGAAGGATGTCGAAGCGAGTGCCACTCGGTCGGGAACGCGCACCCGCCGGGCAGTGTCCCTCGGCATGGTGTGGGGGACCAACTGGCGATTTCATTGCGGTGCGTTCGGTGGCGCGGAGGAGCCAAAAGAGAGTTTGCGGTAGATGTCGCCCATATCGCCTTCGGGGGGATGGCGGCGAGGTAAGGCGATCCATTCGTCGTGCATCTCGAACAGCACAGCGGAAGCCAACCGGATGGCCCGACAACGCAACAACGGAGCCCCCCCCACCGGCAAACATGTTCCTCATCGCGACGGTGGCCTCGGCCGGACTGGCCGGACTGGCGGGACCGGCAGGGCTGGCGGGACCGGCAGGGCTGGCGAGTACGGCGCTGCCGGCCGCGTCGGCCACCGAAGGAGGAGGTGGCGCGGGCACGGTATCCGGCGTTCTTCCGGGATGCGGCGAAGGGCCACCGTTGGATGACGCGGTTGTCGATGAGCGGGTTGCCGCCCGGCTGGCGCGCCAGGAGGCAGTTAGTGCCCGTGTTCTGCCAGACGCGGCACATAAATGCCCGGTAGAGGTCGGGCTGCGTACCTACTAGCAAGGGGAATGTCGCAGCACTGCCCAAAATGGACAGCCGTAGCCGATCGCTCCGGGGTGCCGGAACGGCATGCGGTCACCTCTCCGGGTGCGGGTCCCGGACCCGGTCGGGGGCCGCCTGCTGCGCTGCGATCAGCCGCTTGTACCAGTGGAAGCTGCTCTTCGGCGTGCGGCGCTGGGTCGCGTAGTCGACGTGGACGATGCCGAAGCGCTTGCTGTAGCCGTATGCCCACTCGAAGTTGTCCAGGAGCGACCACACGTAGTAGCCGCGGACGTCCACGCCCGCCTCGACGGCACGGGCGACGGCCTGTGTGTGACCGGCCAGATAGGCGATCCGGTCGGTGTCGTGGACCACGCCGTCGGCGGACACCGTGTCGGCCTCGGCCGATCCGTTCTCCGTGATGAACACCGGCGGCAGGTCCGCCCCGTACCGGCGGCGGAGCGAGAGCAGGAGGTGTTCCAGTGTGTCCGGGGCGACCGGCCAGCCCATCTCGGTGAGGCGCGCGCCGGGCAGCGCCTCACCGGCGAACGCGTTGTCCATGGCGGTACGGTGGGCCGGGTCCGGCTCACGGTACGGGGCGGCCCGCACCACGGCGGGCGCGTAGTAGTTGATCCCGAGGAAGTCCATCGGCGCCGAGATGACCGCCAGGTCGCCTTCCCTGCGGAAGGTCTGGTGCCGGATCAGCTCGGCCCAGGTCTCGTCCTCCGTCTCCGGGTAGCGGGCCCGCAGCAGCGGCTCGGTCCAGACCAGGTTGCGCTGTGTCTCCGCGCGCACCGCCGCCGCGGCGTCCTCGGCGGAGCCGGTGGCGGGGATGACATGGTCCAGGTTGAGGGTGATGCCCGCCTCGCGGACACCTTCGGCCCGCAGCGCCGCGAGGGCGAGTCCGTGGCCGAGGAGGTGGTGGTGCGCGGCGGCGAGCGCGGGGGTGCCCTCGGCCGCACCGGGCGCGTGGTGCCCGTCCCCGTAACCGAGGAAGGCACTGCACCACGGCTCGTTGAGGGTGATCCACCGGGGCACCCGGTCACCCAGTGCGGCACCCGCGTGGGCGGCGTACTCCGCGAACCGCTCGGCCGTCTCGCGTACCCGCCAGCCGCCGCGGTCCTCGAGGGCCTGGGGCAGGTCCCAGTGGTACAGGGTGACGGCGGGTTCGATGCCGTTCTCCAGCAGGGTGTCGACCAGCCGGCCGTAGAAGTCGAGCCCCTTCGGGTTCACCGGGCCCGCGCCCGTGGGCTGGATCCGCGGCCAGGCGATCGAGAACCGGTAGGAGTGGACGCCGAGTTCGCGCAGCAGGGCGATGTCCTCGGGGAACCGGTGGTAGTGGTCGCAGGCCACGTCACCGGTGTCGCCCCGGTACACCCGGCCCGGGGTCCGGGTGAAGGTGTCCCAGATCGAGGGGCCCCGGCCGTCCTCGTCGGCCGCGCCTTCGATCTGGTATGCGGCGGTGGCGGCTCCGAGGACGAATCCGGGCGGCAGAGAGGGGAGCGACATGTGACCGAACCTCGGCTTGACTGCTGAACCAGGGGTGGACAACGTTGTCACGCGCTCGGCATAGTGGTCAACGGCCGCGCACAGACCGCCCCGGAGCCGCCCCGCAGCCGCTCGGTCGGCACCGGTCGACCGGACCCGCCCGCCCCGCCACGCGACCCCGCGTGAGCACCTGGCCTGGCTGCACGCCCGGGGTCGGGTGGCCGGCGGCTCCTGACGGCGGGGGCCCCGGCGCCGGCCGCGGTCCGGGGCGCATGACCTTCGAGGACACCCGGCCCGGTCCGGGGCCGCCGCCCGCCCCTGACCGCGGCCGGCACCCCGCGGCCCGCACCCTGCGGCCGGTGCCCCGGCAGCACCGGCTCCGTCCTCACCTCAGCGGCGGCGCCGTCGATCCGCGTGGGGTGAGCGAGGGCGTCGCGACCTGGTGGGAGGCGGGTTCCCCGCCGTCGATGACCGCGAACAGGGTCCGCGCCGCGTCGGCGCCGAAGCCGTGCACGTCGTGGCTCATCGCGGACAGCGGCGGGTGGGTCAGCCGGCACAGCTGGGAGTCGTCCCAGGCGAGCAGGGAGAGTTCGCGCGGCACCGAGAGGCCCAGTTCCGCGGCGACGGCGGCACCGGCGACGGCCATGATGTCGTTGTCGTACAGGATGGCCGTCGGCCGCTCGGCCATGAGCAGCAGGGAACGGGTGGCGCGGGCCCCCTCCTCGCCCTCGTAACCGGTGGCGATCTGGAGGTCGTCGGCGACGCCCAGTTCCCGCGTGGCCTCGGAGAACGCCCTCGCACGGATGGCGCTGTGGCCGAGCCCGGTGGGACCGCCGACGCGGGCGATACGGCGGTGGCCGAGCGCCGCCAGATACCGCACGGCCTCGGTGGCGGCGGTGGCGTCGTCCGTCCACACCGAGGTGAAGCCGCCCGTCAGCGACGGGTGGCCGACCGCCACGGCGGGGAGCCCGATGGCGCGCAGCGCGGGGACGCGGGGGTCGTTCTCGCGGAAGTCGACCAGGATCGATCCGCCGGTCTGCTGGCCCTGCCACCACCGTTTCTGGAGCGCGATCTCCTCGTCCACGTCCCGCACCAGGTGCAGCAGGAGCGAGCAGGACCGCTCGGCCAGCACGCTCTCGACCCCGGAGATGAACTCCATGTAGAAGGGTTCCAGACCGAGCAGCCGGGCCGGCCGGCAGATCGCGAGGCCGATGGTGTCCACCTTGGTGCCGGTCGACAGGGAGCGGGCGCGGGCGTTGGGGGCCCAGCCCAGTTCCCGGGCCGCCTCGAAGATGCGGTCCCGGGTGGCCTCGGACACCCCGGGCCTGCCGTTGAAGGCGAGCGACACAGCTCCCTTCGACACGCCGGCCCGGGCCGCGACATGCTTGATGGTGACGCGCTGGGTGGGTGCGCTCACGCCGGTTCCACGCAGAAGAGCGACGCGCGGACCCGCCCGGCGTCGGGGTCGGGCCAGCCGACGACCCGGATCCTCGTCTCCTCGCCGGGGAGCAGCGTGACGAGACCGGTGTCGGCCACCGCGTCCGGGGCGAGACGGTCGGGCTGCAGGAAGAGGTCTCGTACCAGGGTGTGCGCTGTGACCACGACATCGACTGTAGCGGCATCGCCGGCGACCGGTTCCACCCGGACGTCGAACCCCGGACGCGGATAGGGGAATTCCCGGTCCGGCACGGGGAAGTGCACGGCGCGCAGTCCGTCCACGTCGGCGACCAGGAACTGCCCGTCCCCGGGGAGGCCGAGCGCGTCCACGGGCAGCGGGGTGCGTACCGCGTCACGCGCCGCCACCTCCACGGTGAACGGCACCTGCGCCGCCACCGTCCCGTCGGCGTTCGTCCGGCGCAGGGTCACCTCGGCCCGCCATGGCTCGGCCGACTGGTTGACCAGGCCGAGCACGACGCCCTCGGGGGAGGGCTGCAGGGTGAGCAGCCGGTCGGCGTACAGGCGCCGCAGTTCGTGGTAGAGCGGCTTGAGCCGGCCGTCCCCGTCGATGGCCGCCCAGGAGCTGACCGGCCAGCAGTCGTTCAGCTGCCAGACGACGGTGCCCGCGCACCGCGGCCAGTGGGAGCGCCAGTGCTCGATGCCCGCGGCGACGGCCCGGGCCTGGACGAGCTGGGTCAGGTAGTGCCAGCGGTCGAAGCCGTCCCCGGTCCCCTCGGGCAGCACGAAGTGGCGCTCCACACCGCGGTTCAGCTTGCCGTTGCCGTCCTCGGCCTTCTGGTGGTGCAGCATGCCGGGAGAGTCGGGGGCGAGGTCCTCGCCGGGCAGCGCGCGGCGCAGGGTGGCCAGGGCCGGCGGCGCCTGCCAGCCGAACTCGGCGACGAACCGGGGCACGCTGTCGCGGTACTCGGCGAAGTCGCGGCGGTTCCACACCTCCCAGGAGTGGTGGGTGCCGTGCGCCGGGTCGTTGGGGTGGTGGTCCCAGGACCCGGACCAGGGGCTGCCCGCCGTGTACGGCCGGGTCGGGTCCAGCTCGGCGACGACACGCGGCAGCAGACCGAGGTAGTACCCCTCGCCCCAGGAGTCACCGGCGAGTTCGGGCTCCCAGCCCCAGTCCCGGAAGCCCCAGAGGTTCTCGTTGTTGCCGTTCCACAGCACCAGCGACGGGTGCGGCATCAGGCGTACGACGTTCTCCCGCGCCTCGGCCTCCACCTCGCCGCGCAGCGGCTGCTCCTCGGGGTAGGCGGAGCAGGCGAACAGGAAGTCCTGCCAGACCATCAGCCCGAGTTCGTCGCACACGTCGTAGAAGGCGTCGTCCTCGTAGATCCCGCCGCCCCAGATGCGGACGAGGTCGATGTTCGCCTCGGCGGCCTGGGTGAGGCGGCGGAGGTAGCGCTCCGGGGTGACGCGGGAGGGCAGGACGTCGTCGGGGATCCAGTTCACGCCGCGTGCGAAGAGGCGTACGCCGTTGACGACCAGGGTGAAGCCGGTGCCGTGCTCGTCGGCGCTGCGGTCGAGCTCGATCGTGCGGAAGCCGATCCGGCGCTGCCAGGTGTCCAGCGTGGTGTCGCCGTCGGCGAGGGTGAGGGTCAGGTCGTACAGCGGCTGTTCGCCGTAGCCGCGCGGCCACCACAGCCTCGGGTCGGGCACGTCGAGTGCGAGCACCGCGTGGCCGTCCTTGAAGACGACCTCGCTGTCCACCCCGGCCACCGACGCCCGCGCGGTCAGCGGGCGGCCGGTGCCGGCGGCGGTGCGTTCCACGGTGAGGTGGATCTCGACGCGGCCCCGGGTCCCGTCGACCGTGGCCAGGGGCCGGACCTGGGAGATCCGGGCGGTCGACCAGTGCTCCAGGCGGACGGGCCGCCACATCCCGGCGGTGACGACGGTCGGGCCCCAGTCCCAGCCGAAGCTGCACGCCATCTTGCGGATGTACTGGGACGGTTCGGGATAGACGTTGGGCCGGTCGCCGACCGTCTTCCGTACCGCCTCCGCCTCCTCGCGGGCCGGGGCGAAACGCACCTGGAGCTCTCCGGTACGGCCGGTGACGTCGAACCGGTGGGTGCGGTGCATGTTGCGGGTCCGGCCGAGCGTCTCCCCGTCCAGGGTGATCTCGGCCGCGGTGTCCAGACCGTCGAAGACGAGGTCGGTGCGCTCGTGCGCGGTGTCGGCCGTGAGCCGGGCGACGTAGGTCCAGGCGCGGTCGCCGACCCAGGCCACCTCGTGTTCGTTGGTGCCGATGAAAGGGTCCGGGATGAGTCCCGCGGCCAGCAGATCGGTGTGCACGCAGCCCGGTACCCGGGCGGGCAGCACCGTGTCCTCATGGCTCAGCCCCCACCCGTCGCTGAGCAGGGTGACGTCCTTCATGTGCGGCTCCCCTCACCTGATGCAAGGTCGTTTCTGGTCGTGGCGCACGCCAACCTAGCTGTCCTGGGAAGCGATGTCCATAAACCGGTATAGTCCTCTGCGGTATATGCCTCTTTGACCGGTTCTGTACGTGTCTAACTGGTCGAATTCCGCCCCATCCGAAACCCTCGCGTAACGATTAGGTATCACGCCGAGGGGATGAGCTTTACCGGTTCAATTGGTCGGTGCCATAGTGCCGACAGCCCAAAGGCGGGCCTGAGCCGCAAGACAGAGGAGCTGGGGTATATGGGGAGGAAGACGCTGGCCGTCGCCGCACTGATCGCCGTCACGGCGCTCACCGCGACCGGGTGCACCGGAGCGGCGGCGACGAAGGGCGAGTCCGCCGACGCGGCGACCGACCCGGCGAAGGTGTCCGGCACCATCACGGTCCTGACGCACCGCACGGACCTGGTGCAGAACGGCACGTTGAAGAAGTACGCGGCCGCTTTCAACAAGATCTATCCCAAGGTGACGGTGAAGTTCGACGGCATCACCGACTACGAGGGTGAAGTCAAGATCCGCATGAACACCGACAACTACGGTGACGTGCTGATGATCCCGAACGCGATCGCCAAGAAGGACTACCCCTCCTTCTTCGCCTCCCTCGGCAACGCCGGTGAACTGGGCAAGAAGTACCGTTTCACCGGCAAGGCGACCGTCGGCGGCAAGGTCTACGGCCTCGCCACCGTCGGCAACGCCGACGGCTTCGTCTACAACAAGGCCGTCTGGAAGAAGGCCGGCATCACCGACTGGCCCACCAGCCCGCAGGAGTTCGTCGCCGACCTCAAGGCCATCAAGGCCAAGACCGGCGCGGTGCCGTACTACACCAACTTCAAGGACCAGTGGCCGCTGACCGCCGGCGCCGCGAGCGTCGGCTCGGTCACCTGCGACGCCGAGGCCAACGACAAGCTGGCCACCTCCACCGCCCCGTGGGCCGCGGGCAGTGACCTCAACGCCATCGACACGCTGCTCTACGACGTGGTCCACGACAAGCTCATCGAGAAGGACCCCACGACCACCAACTGGGAGAACTCCAAGGGCATGATCGCCCGCGGCCAGATCGCCACCATGCAGCTCGGCTCCTGGGCCATCAGCCAGATGCAGGCCGCGGCGAAGACGGCCGGGAAGAACCCCGACGACATCGGCTTCATGCCGTTCCCCGCGCAGACGAACGGCAAGTTCTGCAGCATGCTCTCGCCCGACTACCAGGAAGCGGTGAGCATCCACTCCAAGAACAAGGCCGCCGCGCGGGCGTGGGTCGACTGGTTCGCCGACAAGTCAGGCTTCGCGCAGAACGAGGGCTCGATACCGACGCTCAAGTCCGGCGCCCTGCCTGACACCCTGAAGCCCTTCGAGGACAACGGTGTCACCCTGCTGGAGCGGTCCGAGGCCAAGAGCACCCAGGTCAACGCCATCGACAACGCGGCCGAGATCGGCCTGGCCAAGCCCGACTACCGGCAGAAGCTGGTCGACATGGCGCGCGGTGTCCAGAGCGGAAGCCTGAAGGACTACTTCGCCGAGCTCGACAAGAAGTGGAGCGAGGCGGAGAAGACCGCGGGTTCCTGACGGAGAGCGGGGCACGGGCCCGGTGACGGACCTCTCCGCACCGGGCCCGGCCCGCCGACCGCCTCCGCGGACGACCGAAAGGCCGACATGACCCACACCACCCACAGGTCCACCGCACGCGTGGACAAGGAGAGCACCGGCGCCGGCCGGACGACGGGCGGTTCCCTTTCCCGTCCCGGCCGCGGAGCGCTGCGCAGGGCCACCCCGTGGCTGTTCCTGCTGGTCCCGCTCGTGCTGCTGATCACGTTCACCTACGTGCCCGTGGCGAACATGATCTACTACAGCTTCACCGACTGGGACGGCGTCAGCCCGGAGATCCACCTCACCGGGACCGACAACTACGTCGAGCTGTTCACCCGGCCCGAGCTGTTCCGGGTGTTCTTCGTCAGCTTCTACTATCTGGCCGCGTCCGCCGTGCAGATCGTCATCGCCCTGTACTTCGCGACCGTCCTCAGCTTCAACCTGCGGCTGCGCAACCTCTTCAAGGGAATCCTGTTCTTCCCGTACCTCATCAACGGCGTCGCCATCGGGTTCGTCTTCCTGTACTTCTTCCAGGACGGCGGCACCCTCGACTCGGTGCTGTCCTGGTTCGGCGCGGGCACCGACCACGCCTGGCTCGGTACACCGACGTCCGCGAACGTCTCCCTGGCCGGCGTGTCCGTCTGGCGCTTCACCGGTCTGAACTTCGTGCTCTTCCTGGGGGCGATCCAGTCCATCCCCGGCGAGCTGTACGAGGCCGCCGAGCTCGACGGCGCCTCGCGCTGGCACCAGTTCCGCTACCTGATCCTGCCGAGCATACGGCCCGTGGTCAGCCTGAGCGTGATCCTCGCCGTGTCCGGTTCCCTGTCGGTCTTCGAGATCCCCTACATCATGACCGGCGGCGCCACCGGCACCACGACCTTCGTCATCCAGACGGTGAAGCTGGCGTTCCAGTTCAACAAGACGGGGCTGGCCTCCGCCGCCGCCGTCGTCCTGCTGCTGATCATCCTGCTGATCACCTGGATCCAGCGCCGCCTCGTGCCCGACGAAAAGGTGGATCTCGTATGAGCGCCAACGCGGTGGACGGCCGCCGCCCCCGGGGCATCGGCTCGGCCCTCATCTATCTCTCCCTGGTCCTGGCCTCGCTGGTGGTCCTGATCCCGCTCGCCGTCGTGTTCCTCACCTCGCTGAAGACGGCGAAGGAGGCGACGAACGGCGGCGGCGCGTTCCAGCTCCCCGGCAACTGGCTGAACTTCTCCAACTACGTCACCGCGTTCCGGGACGGCCAGCTGCTGACGGCGTTCGGGAACACCGCGTTCATCCTGCTGTTCTCCATCACCGGCACGGTGATCATCGGCTCGATGACCGCGTACGCCATCGACCGCTTCGACTTCCGCGGCAAGAAGCTGGTCATGGCCCTGTTCCTGGTCGCCACCCTGGTGCCGGGTGTGACCACGCAGGTCGCCACCTTCCAGGTGGTCAACAGCTTCGGCCTCTTCGACACCCGGTGGGCGCCGATCCTGCTGTACATGGGCACCGACATCGTGTCCATCTACATCTTCCTGCAGTTCATCCGCGGCATACCGGTCTCCCTCGACGAGGCCGCCCGGCTCGACGGCGCGAACGCGCTCACCATCTACTGGCGGATCATCTTCCCGCTGCTCAAGCCGGCCATCGCCACGGTCGTCATCATCAAGGGCATCACGGTCTACAACGACTTCTACATCCCGTTCCTCTACATGCCCTCCGAGGACCTGGGCACCATGTCGACCGCTCTGTTCCGCTTCAAGGGCCCCTTCGGTGCCCACTGGGAGGACATCTCGGCCGGCGCGATCCTGGTCATCGTGCCCACGCTCGTCGTCTTCCTCTTCCTCCAGCGCTACATCTACAACGGGTTCGCGCGGGGCGCCACGAAGTGAACCGGGGCGGTACGCCCCGCGCTCGGCCCACGCTCGGCCCGCTTCGAGCTGCGGGCGGGGCCGGCCGAGGGCGTCGGCCGGTCCCACCCGCGACACCGGCGCTCGCACCGGGCGACGCCGGGCGTGGCCACTGCGACAGCGGCCGTCGACCCGCGACACCGGCTGTCGTGCCTGCTCCGGTCCGGCCCGCTGGCCGCACCGCCCGCTGGCCGCCCCGCCCGCTCGACCGTACGCCCCGGTGCACCGCTCCGGACCACGCCCTGGCGGACGGACGGCACCCCGTCCCCGCCCCGCCCCGCCCGGCACCGGCCACCGCTCGCGGCGGGGGCGCCGGCCCGTGCCCGACGGCACCCCGCACCGCCGTGGGGGCTGCCCGCCCCGGCGGGCGAGTCACCTCTCCGCAGGTCCCGCAGTTCCGCACGTTCCCGCGCCTCTCCGCACGTCCCACACGTTCCCGCGCCTCTCCGCACGTCCTCGTACGAGAAATCGCCACGTCGAAGGAGACGTACATGCCGAACTCCCCCCTGGACCGACGCGCGTTCATCATCGGCACCACGGTCGCCCTGGCCGCGGTCGGCGGGACACCGCCGGCCTCCGCGGCGCCCGCCGGCGCGCCGACGCCGGTCCGGATCGTCGACGACAGGGCGACCCCCGCCACCCGCGCGCTGTTCGCCTACCTGAAGCGGCAGCAGGGCAAGGGCATCCTCTTCGGACACCAGCACGACCTCTCCTACGGCTTCACCTTCACCACTGCCGACGGCAAGGCGTCCGACACCAAGGCCGCGGTGGGCGACTACCCCGCGGTCTTCGGCTGGGACACCCTGATCCTCGACGGTGACGAACGCCCCGGCGTGCCCGGTGGAACCGACGCCGAGAACATCGCCGCGCTCAGCCGGTCCCTCAGACAGGGCGACGCCCGCGGCGGGATCAACACCCTCAGCGCCCACATGCCGAACTTCGTGACCGGAGAGAACTTCTACGACACCTCGGGGCGTGTGGTCGGCCACATCCTCCCCGGCGGCTCGAAGCACGCGGAGTTCAACGCCTTCCTCGACCGCATCGCGAGCGCGGTCAAGGGCGCGCGGCGGGCGGACGGCACCCCGATCCCGGTGATCTTCCGCCCCTTCCACGAGAACAACGGGGGCTGGTTCTGGTGGGGCGCCGGGCACGCCACCTCCGCCGAGTACATCGAGGTGTACCGCTACACCGTCGAGTACCTGCGCGACACCAAGGGCGTGCACAACCTGCTCTACGCCTACTCGCCCAACTCGGCCTTCGACGGGGACCCGACCGGCTACCTCAAGACCTACCCGGGCGACGCGTTCGTCGACGTCCTCGGCTACGACGCCTACGACGGCTCCGCCGGATCGGACGCCTGGCTGGACGCGCTGGTGAAGGACCTGGCGATGGTGGTCCGGCTGGCGAACGAGCGGGGCAAGGTGCCGGCGTACTCCGAGTTCGGGGAGAGCGGCACCGAGGGCCGCGACCCGAACTGGTTCACCGGGCTGCTGGCGGCGATCAAGGCGGACCCGCTGGCCCGGCAGGCGACGTACATGCTCACCTGGGCCAACTTCGGCGGCAGCAACCGCGCCTATGTGCCGTACCCGGGCCACGTCCTGCTGCCGGACTTCGTCACGTACCACCAGGACCCGTACACCGTCTTCGCCGCCGATCTCAAGGGGGTGTTCTCCGCCCGCACCAGGGCCGTCGGGAACGCTCCGTTCATGCACCTCGTGACCCCCACGGACCGGCAGCGCGTGACGGACTCCGAGACCACCGTCCGGGTGCGTGTCACGCCCGCGCGGGCGGGCCGGGTCACCTACTCCGTGAACGGCTCACCCGCCCGGCGACTGCACCTCGACGCCGACGGCTTCTACTCGGGCGTCTGGCCGATCGACCCGGCCTGGCTGGACAACCGCATGGTCGACCTCACGGTCAGCGCGCGGGTGGGCGGCGAGACGCTCACCGACTCGGCGCAGGTCCTGCTCGGTGAGGTCGCGCCCCTGCCCGCGGGATGGGTCGACGACTTCGAGGGGTACGCCGGGGACGACGTCTCCCTGAACGAGGCGTACAGCCATGTCAACTCCAACACCACCACCCTGTCGGCCGACCACAAGTCCTCGGGCACCTACGGGCTGGCCTACGCGTACGACTTCACCGGCGCCGGGTACACCGGCATCGGCAAGTCGGTCGACGCGGACTGGTCCGCCTTCACGTCCATGGCGCTGTGGCTGCGGGGCGACGGTTCCGGGAACGGGGCGACGCTCCAGATCGTCGCCGACGGCGTCTACTTCGAGTACAACGTCCCGCTGGCCGACACCGGCGGGCAGGAGATCAAGGCGCCCTTCAGCGCGTTCGCGCCCGCACCCTGGGACACCGCCCACGCCGGAGCCGTACTCGACGCGGCCCACCTCGCCAAGGTGACGACGTTCAACCTGTACCTCGGCCACGGAAACGACGCGGCGACCAAGGGCGTGGTGTACGTGGACGACATCCGGGCCGAATGACGTGAACCGCGTCGCCGCAGGCGGCAGTTCCGGGCGGGGAGGCCGGCGGTCCCGCGGGTCTCCCCGCGGTCCTCGCCGAGGAGCCGACCGACTGCGGCGCGCGCGGCCGGTCCTGCGCAGCACCGTCGCCGAACTCGCCGCCCGGCTCGGCCGGAGCCCCGCACCTCACCGCGACCGGCGCCTTGCTGAGGAGGATCCGGTGTGCGCGAGATGTTGACACCCTTCAGGGGCTTCCTATCATCGATGCTTGTCCGTCACTGCGACCATTGTTCGAATTTTCGTCACTCTGATCGTCGCCGCGACGGTTCCGGACGCGCACAGTGGCAGTTCCATGACCCGCTCCGAAGATGCAGGCAGGAATGACATGTTCTTGACATTTCGATGCGTCCGGTCCTCGACGGTGGGACGCCGTCGAGTCCCCTCGTTCCCAGGAGATGATCCATGCCTGTGACTTCCGCCCGCTCACGACGGTGGAGCAGATGGCTTGCCCCGCTGGCGCTGACAGCGGCCCTGTTCGGCGCGCAGACCTCCGCCGGCAGCAGCGCCGAGGCCGCCGGCTCGCTCCCCTGCGACCTGTACGCCTTGGGCGGTACGCCCTGCGTGGCCGCGCACAGTACGACCCGTGCCCTGTACTCCTCCTACAACGGCAGCCTCTACCAGGTGAAACGCGCCTCCGACGGCGCCACCCGCGACATCGGCGTGCTCAGCGCGGGCGGTTACGCCGACGCCGCCGCGCAGGACTCGTTCTGCGCCGCAACGAGCTGCCTGATCACCGTCGTCTACGACCAGTCCGGCCGCGGCAACCACCTCACCCAGGCACCGCCCGGAGGCTTCTCGGGCCCCGCCTCGGGCGGTTACGACAACCTCGCCGAAGCGTCAGCCGCACCGGTCACCGTGGGCGGTCACAAGGCATACGGCGTCTTCATCGCCCCCGGCACCGGATACCGCGACAACAGCACCAGCGGCATCGCCACCGGGGACCAGCCGGAAGGCATGTACGCGATCCTCGACGGCAGCCACTACAACGGCGGCTGCTGTTTCGACTACGGCAATGCCGAGACCAACAGCCGGGACAACGGCAACGGCACGATGGAGGCCGTCTACTTCGGCAACATCAAGGCCTGGGGCTACGGCACCGGCAACGGCCCCTGGGTGATGGCGGACCTGGAGAACGGCCTCTTCTCCGGAGTCAACGCCGGCTACAACGCGAACGACCCCAGCGTCAGCCACCGGTTTCTCACCGCCATCGTCAAGGGCGAGCCGAACCACTGGGCCATCCGCGGCGGCAACGCGCAGTCCGGGGGCCTGTCCACCTACTACAACGGCACGCGCCCCAATGTCTCGGGCTACAACCCGATGAAGAAGGAAGGGGCCATCATCCTCGGCATCGGCGGCGACAACAGCAACAGCTCCGCCGGCACCTTCTACGAGGGAGTCATGACCTCCGGCTACCCGTCGGACGCGACCGAGAACGCCGTACAGTCCAACATCAACTCGGTCGGCTACGCGGCGTCCTCCACGGCAGGCGGACTCACACCGGGCTCGAAGGTGTCGCTGCGGGCGACCACCTCCTGCTGCACCACCGAGTACCTCAAGCACAACAGCGCCGACGCCTACGCAGCCATCGCGACGGTGTCCTCGTCCAGTGCCTCCGCCGACAAGAGCGCGGCCACCTGGACCGTACGGGCGGGCCTGGGCGACTCCTCCTGCTTCTCCTTCGAGTCCGTCGACAAACCGGGCCAGTACCTGCGCCACTACGACTTCCGGCTGCGCATCGACAGCGACGACGGCAGCGCGCTGTTCACACAGGACGCCACGTTCTGCCCCCAGGCGAGCCACAACGGCCAGGGCATCTCGCTCCGTTCCGCCAACTACCCCAGCGACTTCATCCGCCACTACAACAACGACGCCTACGTCGCGAGCCACGGCGGCTCCCACACCTGGGACGCCGCCACCCTCTGGGCCGACGACACGAGCTGGGTGGTGGCCGGCCCCTGGGCCTGACCAGGACGTGCCCGATGCGCTGCGGGAGGTTCCGGCCGACGACGAAGGGCTGAGTCCGTACCCCATGCCGTCGCAGCGTGGGCTGCAGCCGGCGTCGGGGTACCACAGCCCGCCACACGTCCCGGACCGCCCTGGCGAACCCAGCCTCCTGCGGAGCTGCGTCCGCGGGTCGAGCCGTCCCCGAGTGGCGACGAGCGTATCGGCAGCGCACGATTCGTCCCTCGGACACCACCACTGATGATGCGCAGACGAGGGCCTCGACCGTACGGTCGAGAGCACCGGCACCTACGTCACGCCGCGCC
>NZ_JBEXLP010000058.1:0-47347 GCF_040610035.1 Streptomyces sp. NPDC004542 | reverse complement strand
GCACGGCCGCCTCGGCGACGTCGAGGGCGACGCCCTCACGGGCCCGTTTCAGGGCGCGACGCATGGAGTTCTCGGTCGGGCCGGTTACCGAGGTCATGGAATTCGTTCTCTCTCGATCGTGTCTCGCGTGCGATGGTGTCCCGCCGCCGCATGGTGTCCCACCACCGCATGCTGTCCCGCCACCGAATAGGGAGGATCTGACGCTGTTGCGGCACCGAAGACAGCTGCCTATATTTGTAGGACATTTACATGTACGGGTGTGATGCCCGGTGGGTGAACCTCCCCACATCGCAGTCCTGGACGGCCCGGAGGCGGACGCCGGTGACCGCGCGGAGTACCTGCCCGACGCGACGGGGGATACCGGATCGGCGGGACGGCGATGGGCCGTGCCGGCCGGAGTGGTGAAAGGTACTGCATCGATCGCGGCCAGGGAAGGGCCGGCTTGCCCGGACCGCCCGTGGCCCGCGCCTCGGCTTCGGGCACGTCCCGCGTGATCGCGTGGCCGTCCCGCGCATTTCTCTCTGGGAGTGAAGGAATGGACTGGAGGTACGGAGCCGTCTGCACGGATGACGCGGAGTTGTTCTTCGCTGCCGAAACCGCCCGGACGGAGGAGTCGCGAACCCGCTTGGAGGGGGAGGCGAAGGCGCTCTGTGCCCGTTGCCCGGTGCGAACCGCCTGTCTGGACTGGGCTTTGGAGCACAACCAGCAGTCCGGGGTGTGGGGCGGACTGAACCGGGACGAGCGCGGCGTCCTCAAGCGGAAGATCTACCAGTCCCGCGCCCGGGCCACACGCGAAGCCGTTCGCAACGCGGCCCGGGAGGGGAGCGCAGGGGCCGGGCCCGCCGGTGTCTCCGCTCGCCGTCGGCCGGCGTGATCCTTCCGCGGGGGCCTGCCCGGGGCGCGCCCGGGCAGCCGGGCGCCGGCTGGTGCCCAGCGTGCCGCGGGTGGCCGAAACCAGACCGTTACTCCCCGCATCGCGCCGGTGCCTGACCGCGCGGTTGCGTTTTTCTCCCGGTCAGCGGCGTCACGCTGTGTTCACCGGTGCTCTGCTATTAGTTCTGCTTATCGCCCTATCCCTGATCCGATCTGGCCGGATCGGGGCGGGCCTGGCTGACTGTGGGCATCGAAGCAGGCCAGAGGATGTGCGGGGCCAGGATCCCGAATTCCCAGCCTGATCGAGTGGTGTTCCCCGCCGCCAGGCGATCCCCGTCGCCCTGGACACATCAGTGCTGGTGCCCGACCGCTTCGAAAAGCTCTGCCGCTGTCCGGACACTTCGCCCTTCTCGTCAGCTCCGGAGGAATCATGGCTCTCTCCAAGAGAACCCTCGTCATGGGTGCGGGAACCGCACTCGTCGCACTTGTCGCAGGATGTTCGGCGCCCCCGAAGGCATCGGACAAAACCGCCGCCACCGCCGCTTCGGCCTACCTTCCCTGCATCGTCTCCGGGAACGGAGGCTTCAACGACCATTCCTTCAACCAGCTCGGTCTGGAAGGTGTGAAGGCCGTCGCGAAGAAGCTGGGCGGCTCCTACAAGGCCGTCGAGTCCGCCACCCCGAACGACTACGCGACGAACGCCGAGAACCTGGTCGCCCAGAAGTGCGACATCATCGCGGCGGCCGGCTTCGACCTCGTGGCGACCGTGAAGACCGCCGCGGCCAAGAACCCGGCCACGGACTTCCTCATGATCGATGACGACTCGATCAAGGCGAAGAACGTCAAGTCCGTCGTCTTCGCGACGAACGAGGCCGCCTTCCTGGGCGGGTACGCGGCTGCCGCCTACTCGAAGACCAAGGTCGTGGCCACGTGGGGCGGCGTGCAGATTCCGCCGGTCACCCTCTACATGGACGGCGTCGCCGACGGTATCGCCTACTACAACAAGCAGCACAAGGCCCATGTGAAACTGCTCGGCTGGAACGTGAAGAAGCAGCGCGGCACGTTCTCCGGTGACTTCACCGACCAGAACAAGGCCAAGACGATCACATCGAACTTCCTGAGCCAGAACGCCGACGTGGTCATCCCGGTCGCCGGCTCGCTGTACCAGGGTGCCGCCGCCGCGATCAAGAGCGACGGCGGGGACCAGGTCCTGGTGGGTGTGGACGCGGACATCCACGAGACCGACACGAGCGGATACAAGGACCTCTTCCTGACCTCCATCCTCAAGGAGATCCAGACGGTGACCGAGGACGCGGTCCTCGCGTCGGCGCGGAGCAAGACGTTCGACAACACGCAGTACGTCGGGACGCTGAAGAACGGCGGAGTCGGCCTCTCCCCGTTCCACTCCTTCGCCTCGAAGGTCCCGGCCGGTCTGACGAAGGAACTCGACGAGGTCAAGCAGGGCATCGTCGACGGAACCATCAAGGTCACCTCACCGTCGGCCATCACCCGGTAGCCGGGCCGCGCCGGGCCGGTGCGCGCTGTTCCGGCCCGGCGGCGGCAGTGAACTCTCCCGCAGTAGACAGCAGCAGGCTGAGGATCTGATGAAACTCGAACTCCGCGGCATCACCAAGAGATTCGGCGCCCTGACGGCGAACGACCACATCGACCTCGTGGTCGAACCGGGTGAAATCCACTGCCTCCTCGGCGAGAACGGGGCGGGGAAGTCAACCCTGATGAACGTCCTCTACGGCCTTTACCGCGCCGACGAGGGAAAGATCTTGCTGGACGACCAGGAGCAGCACTTCGCGGGGCCGGGCGACGCGATGCGTGCCGGGATCGGCATGGTCCACCAGCATTTCATGCTGGTCCCGGTCTTCACCGTCGCGGAGAACGTGATGCTCGGACATGAGGCCACCCGGTTCGGCGGCCGGCTGGATCTGGCGGCCGCGCGGGCGAAGGTGCGTGAGATCTCGGCCCGCTTCGGGTTCGACATCGATCCGGACGCGCGGATCGAGGACCTGCCGGTAGGCGTCCAGCAGCGTGTGGAGATCATCAAGGCGCTCTCGCGCAACGCGCGGGTGCTGGTGTTCGACGAGCCCACCGCCGTCCTCACGCCGCAGGAGACCGACGAGCTCATGGCGATCATGCGGCAGCTGAAGGCCGGCGGCACCGCGATCGTCTTCATCACGCACAAGCTCCGTGAGGTCCGTGAGGTCGCCGACCGGATCACCGTCATGCGGCTCGGCAAGGTGGTCGGGGAAGCCGATCCGGCCGCCTCCAACGCCGAGTTGGCTTCGCTGATGGTCGGCCGCGCGGTCGTCCTGACCGTCGACAAGGAGCAGTGCGAGCCGGGGGACGCCGCGCTGGTGGTCAGCGGACTGAGCGTGTTCGACGACAAGGGCAGCCCGGTCGTGGACGACGTGAGTTTCACCGTTCACAAGGGTGAGGTCCTGGCCATCGCCGGTGTGCAGGGCAACGGACAGACCGAACTCACCGAGGCGCTCTTCGGGCTCCAGGACCGCCTGGCCGGCGACGTGACGCTGGACGGCGCTCCGCTGTGCGGCAAGTCGGTTGCCCACGTCGTGGAGATGGGGGTCGGGTTCGTGCCGGAGGACCGTCAGCACGACGGCCTCGTGGCCGAGTTCACCATCGCGGAGAACCTCATCCTCAACCGGTCCCGCAGGTCCCCGTTCGTCCGCTTCGGCAGCCTTCGGCTCGCGGACATCCGGGCGTTCGCGCAGCGCAAGACCGCCGAGTTCGACGTGCGCGCCCAGGGCATTCACACCGCGGTCGGACGGCTGTCCGGAGGAAACCAGCAGAAGGTCGTGCTGGCGCGGGAACTCGCCCGGGATCTCCGGCTCTTCATCGCCTCACAGCCGACACGCGGCCTCGACGTCGGCTCCATCGAGTTCGTGCACCAGCAGATCATCGCCGCCCGGGACTCGGGGATCCCCGTGATCGTGGTGTCCACCGAACTGGACGAGGTGTGCGCACTCGCAGACCGCATAGCGGTCGTCTACCGCGGAAGGATCGTGGGAATCGTGCCGGCAGACACGCCCAGGCAGACACTCGGCCTGATGATGGCCGGGGAGCGGCCCGCGGAGGCCGCCGCATGAACGAGCGTCACAGCCCGGACGTCGTCGAAGCCCCGGCGTCCCCGGCGTCGCCCGCGGAAGGGTCCCCCGTGACGCCGGAGGCCCCCGCCGTGACGGTGGCCCCGGCCCGGATCCGCTGGGACAGAGCCGCACAGCAGCTGCTCGAGGGCAACGTGGTCCTGTCCGTACTGGCCGTGGTGGTCGCGCTCCTGGTGGGCGCGGTCCTGATCGTCGCCACGGACAGCGGTGTGCAGGCCACCTTCCCCTACTTCTTCGCCCGGCCCGGCGACACCGTGTCGGCGATCGTGCACGCCGTCGGCGGTTCCTACGGCGCCCTCTTCCAGGGCGGCGTCTACAACGTGCACGGCAGCGGTTTCGCGGAGGGCATCCACCCGCTGCTGACGAGTCTGGGTCTCGCCACCCCGCTCATCGCGGCGGGCCTGGGCAGCGCCATCGCGTTCCGGGCCGGCCTGTTCAACATCGGCGGCCAGGGCCAGATCCTGGTGTCCGGCGCGGTCGCCGGCTGGATCGGCTTCGCGGTGTCCCTGCCCACGGGCCTGCACCTGCTCGTCGCCGTGGCCGGCGGTGTCGCGGCCGGTGCGCTCTGGGCCGGCGTCGCCGGAGTGATCAAAGCGCGGACCGGCGCGCACGAAGTGATCCTCACGATCATGCTCAACTACGTAGCCCTCTACCTGCTGGACTACTTCCTGCACACCCCGTTGCTGCAGACTCCGGGTTCGAGCAACCCGGTCTCTCCCGCCGAGCGGCACAGCGCGGTCTTCCCGGCCCTGTTCGGATCCGCCCTCAACCTCGGCTTCCTGTTCGCCGTGGCCGCCGTCGTGGTGGCCTGGTGGCTGCTGAACCGCTCCGCTCTGGGCTTCCGGTTCCGGGCGGTGGGAGAGAACCCGCATGCCGCGCGCACCGCCGGTATCGACGTACCGCGGATCACCGTGCTGGCCATGCTCGTCTCCGGCCTGTTCATCGGCCTGGCCGGCGCCTACCAGGTACTGGGCCAGACCACATCCGGTTTCACCAACTCGCTCGACGCCGGCATCGGGTTCAACGCGATCACCGTCGCCCTGCTCGGCAGATCACGGCCGTGGGGCGTGCTGGCCGCCGGGATCCTGTTCGGCATCTTCCAGGCCGGCGGGTACGCCATGCAGGCCTCGCAGAGCGTACCGATCGACGTCGTGCAGGTCGTCCAGTCGGTCATCGTGCTCTTCATCGCGGCACCACCACTGGTCCGGGCCATCTTCCGCACCCCGGCCCCCGGTACGGCGGACAGGCGCCGCCGCAGGAAGGAGGCATCGGCATGACAACCGTCGAAGCCACCATGACGACCCCCCAGAACACGAACGCGCCGGTGGTACGCCGGGTGTGGAAGACACCGATCGCCTATGGGGTGTTCACCCTCGTCGCGTTCGTCGTGCTGCTGCTGTTCGGACATCGCGGAACGACGACGTTCAACTTCAACGCGGGGTCCACCGGGGCCCTGGGCCTGCCCCTGCTGACCCTCGGCGTCCGGACGACATCGATCGTCGTGGTCGCACTCGCGGCGGCGGGATGCGCCACCGCCTTCGTCCTGGTCGCGCGAGGCGCGAGCGTTCCGGTCTGGCTCACCTCCCTGTTCGCCCTGGACCTGCTGACCGGATTCCTGTGCTGGGCGGCCAGTGGTCACACACTGCCTCTTCCCACCCTGCTGAGCGGCTCGCTCGCCCTGAGCGTCCCGCTGATCTTCGGCGCGCTGGGCGGTGTGATCTCCGAACGGGTCGGCATCGTGAACGTGGCCATCGAAGGCCAGCTCCTGGGCGGTGCGTTCGCGGCCGCCGTGATCGCCTCCGTGACCGGTTCGGTGGTCGCCGGCATGCTGGCCGCGACGGTCGCCGGCATGCTCATCTCGTTCGTCCTGTCGGTCTTCGCGATCAAGTACGTCGTCGACCAGGTGATCGTCGGTGTCGTACTGAACGTGCTGGTCCTCGGACTGACGAGCTTCCTCTACACCGCCGTCCTGGTGAACCACACCGAGGCGCTGAACACCGCGCCGCAGCTGTCGGTCATCAGCGTTCCCCTGCTGTCGCGGATACCGGTCCTCGGGCCCGTCCTGTTCCAGCAGACCGCGATCGTCTACGTCATGTACGCGGCGGTCGCGCTGGTGACCTTCGGGCTCTTCAAGACCCGCTGGGGCCTGCGGCTGCGCGCGGTCGGCGAACACCCCCAGGCATCCGACACCGTGGGAATCCGGGTGGGGCCCACCCGGTTCTGGAACGTGGCCCTCGCGGGCGGCATCGCCGGACTGGGCGGCGCCTACTTCACGCTCGCCGCGGTGCCGTCCTTCACCAAGGACGTGACCAGCGGGGCCGGGTTCATCGCGCTCGCCGCCGTCATCTTCGGCCGGTGGCACCCCGTGCGGGCCACGCTCGCGGCCCTCCTCTTCGGATTCTCCAGCAACCTCCAGAACGTCCTGGGGATCCTCGGCTCGCCGGTCCCGAGCGACTTCCTCCTGATGCTCCCCTACGTGGTGACGATCTTCGCGGTCGCCGGGCTCGTGGGACGGGGCCGCGGCCCCGCGGCGGCCGGCCGCCCGTACACCAAGAGCTGACCGTCCCGGGCGGCCCGCGCACACCCGCCGGGGCCCGCACGAGCCACACACATCACCTGCAGCAAGGAATTCGGTATGGACGTCATCTCCGTCATCCGCACCAAGCGCGACCACGGTCGGCTCACGGACGAGCAGATCGACTGGGTCGTCGACGCCTACACCCGTGGGGAGGTCGCCGACGAGCAGATGTCGGCCCTGGCCATGGCGATCCTCCTCAACGGCATGGACCGCGGCGAGATCGCCCGCTGGACCGCCGCCATGATCGCCTCCGGTGAGCGCATGGACTTCTCGTTCCTGCCGCGCCGCACCGCCGACAAGCACTCCACCGGCGGTGTCGGCGACAAGATCACCCTGCCGCTGGCCCCGCTCGTGGCCGCCTGCGGCGCAGCCGTCCCGCAGTTGTCCGGCCGCGGCCTGGGCCACACCGGGGGCACCCTGGACAAGCTGGAATCCGTGGCCGGCTGGCGGGCGCTGCTGTCCGCCGAGGAGATGCGGCAGGTCCTGACGGACACCGGCGCGGTCATCTGCGCGGCCGGCGACGGCCTCGCCCCCGCCGACCGGAAGCTGTACGCGCTGCGGGATGTGACCGGCACGGTCGAGGCCATCCCGCTCATCGCCTCCTCCATCATGTCCAAGAAGATCGCCGAAGGCACGGGTTCCCTCGTGCTGGACGTCAAGGTCGGCTCCGGCGCCTTCATGAAGGACCTGGCGCAGGCCCGCGAACTGGCCTCCACCATGGTCGGGCTCGGCACCGACCACGGCGTGAGGACGGTCGCCCTGCTGACCGACATGTCCACGCCGCTGGGACTGACCGTCGGCAACGCCCTGGAAGTACGCGAATCCGTCGAGGTCCTGGCCGGCGGCGGACCCGCCGACGTCGTCGAGCTCACCGTCGCTCTGGCCCGGGAGATGCTGGACGCGGCGGGACTGCCCGACACCGACCCGGCCAAGGCCCTCGCCGACGGCTCGGCCATGGACGTCTGGCGCCGCCTGATCGCCGCACAGGGCGGCGATCCCGACGCGGCCCTGCCCGTCGCGCGCGAACAGCACGTCCTGACCGCCTCCGCCTCCGGCGTGCTGACCGGCCTGGACGCCTACGGCGTCGGAGTGTCCGCGTGGCGCCTGGGCGCGGGCCGTGCCCGCAAGGAGGACCCGGTCCAGGCCGGTGCCGGCATCGAGATCCACGCCAAGCCCGGCGAGCAGGTCACCGCCGGACAGCCGCTTCTGACCCTCCACACCGACACCCCGGAGAAGTTCGGCTACGCCCTGGCCGCACTGGACGGCGCCATCGAGATCTCCCCGCCCGGAACCGCCCACCAGGCCCCGCCGATCGTGCTCGACCGCATCGCCTGACGTCTCCTCACCGACAAGGACCACCATGACGCCCCCTCCGTCCCAGCCCGCCGCAGACGGCCTGCCCGATGTCTCCTCCCTGGTGGTGGGCATCCTCGGTGGCACCGGCCCCCAAGGCAGAGGCCTGGCCTACCGGTTCGCCAGAGCCGGGCAGCAGGTCGTCATCGGCTCCCGCACCGCCGAGCGCGCCGCCGCGGCCGCGGCCGGCCTCGGTCTGGGAATCCGCGGCCTCGACAACGCCGCCACCGCACGCGACAGCGACGTCGTGATCGTCGCCGTGCCCTGGGAGAGCCATGCCGACGTCCTGAGCCCGCTCAGGACCGAACTGGCCGGCAAGATCGTGGTGGACTGCGTCAACCCGCTCGGCTTCGACAAACAGGGCGCCTACGCGCTCAGACCGGCCGAGGGAAGCGCGGCCCAGCAGGCCGCCGCACTGCTGCCCGAGGCACGGGTCACCGCGGCCTTCCACCACCTCTCCGCCGTGCTGTTGCAGGACCCGGAGGTCGACGGCATCGACATCGACGTGATGGTCCTGGGCGACGAGCGGGCCGCCACCGACGTCGTCCAGGCCCTCGCGGCGCGCATCACCGGTATGCGGGGAATTTACGCGGGACGGCTGCGCAACGCCCACCAGGTGGAGTCCCTGGTCGCCAATCTCATATCCGTCAACCGCCGCTACAAGGCGCATGCCGGCCTGCGCATAACCGACCTGTGAGAGCCATCAGTTCGGCTAATGGCGTGGTGGGGAAATTGGTTCTGGCTCCGGACGGGCGGGGCTGGCTCAATGTAGGGAACACAAGGAACCGGGATTCGAGGGTGGGGATCGAGATGGGTGAACTGACGGGATCGTTGCTGGCGTTGAATGTCGGTAAGGTCGGAGTGCTGCGTCAGGGAGCCCGCGAGATCGAGACCGCGTACCTCAAGAAACCGGTCGTCGGACCCCTGCGGCTGGGGAAACTCGGATTCCCCGGCGACGAGCACGTGTACGAACACCACGGCGGTCCGGACAAGGCGGTGTGTGTCTATCCGCACGCCCACTACGGCTACTGGGCCGAGCGTCTGGGCCTCGATATGCCGGAAAGTGCCGCGTTCGGCGAGAACTTCACCGTCAGCGGCCTCACCGAGCGGGAGGTCTGGATCGGGGATGTTTTCGAGATCGGTGAGGCCGTGGTCCAGGTGACGGTTCCCCGCGCCCCCTGCTACAAGATCGCGGCCCGGTACGGGCAGCCGAAGATGGCCCTTTTCGTGCAGAAGGAGGGTTACACCGGCTACCTCTTCAGAGTTCTCCGGGAGGGCGACGTGGAGGCCGGTCAGGAACTGCGGCTGATGGACCGTCAGGACCATGGCGTGACCGTGGCCGAAGCCAATCGCGTACTGAACGTCGACCGCCGGGACAAGGAAGGCGCCCGCCGCCTCCTCGCGGTGCCGGCCCTGGCCGACGCGGTGCGGCCCGGACTGCTGGAACGGATCGGCGGGCCGGGGCTGGGCGAGGACACGGAACGCCTCTACGGGGACTGAACACGCCGCACCGTGCGGGACACCACGAGACCAAGGGAAGAAGATGCTCAAGATCAGAGTCGACATGGCCAAGTGCGAGGGGTTCGCGAACTGCGTCATGGCCGCGCCCGATGTCTTCGACATCGACGACGCGGGCCAGGTCGCGATCCTCCAGGCCGAAGCCCCCGAAGAACTGCGCGAGGACGTCGAGGAAGCCGTCCGGGCCTGCCCTGTCTCCGCGCTCTGGGTCGAAGCGGGCTAGAGCATGAGACAGGCAATCGAGAGCATCGTCGTCGTCGGAGCCTCACTGGCCGGCCTGCGGACGGTGGAAGGTCTGCGCGCGGGCGGCTACACCGGCTCGCTGACCCTCATCGGATCCGAGACCCACGCCCCCTACGACCGGCCGCCGCTGTCCAAGCAGGTGCTCCTCGGCCGCTGGGACGCCGCGCAGAACACGCTGCGCGACCACGCCGGGCTCGCCGAACTCAACGTCAAGACCCTTTTGGGCCGCACCGCGGTGGGCCTGCGCGACGAGCACGATCCGGGCCGCCGCGCCGTGCTCCTCGACGACGGCAGCACGGTGCGCTACGACAGACTCGTCATCGCCACCGGCGCGAGCCCGAGACAGCTGCCGGGGACCGACCTGGAGGGTGTGCACACCCTGCGCACCATCGACGACGCACTGGCCATCCGCGAGGCGTTCGCGCACTCCAAGCGAGTGGTCGTCGTCGGAGCGGGGTTCATCGGCTCGGAAGTCGCCTCCTCCGCACGTTCCTACGGCCTGGACGTCACCGTCGTCGAAGCCCTGCCCGCCCCGCTGGCCCGGGTGGTCGGGGCCGAGGTCGGAGAAGAGTGCGCCCGGCTGCACCGCGCCCACGGTGTGCGGCTGATCTGCGGGGAAGGCGTCACCGCACTGCAGGCGGACACCAAGATCTCGGCAGTCGAACTCACCAGCGGCCTGCACATCCCCGCGGACCTGGTGGTCATCGGCATCGGCGTCACCCCCACCACCGGTTGGCTGCAGGGGACTTCCCTCACCGTCGACGACGGTGTGGTCTGCAACGCCTACGGCATGGCCGATCCGACCGGCTCGGTCTACGCGGTGGGCGACGTCTCGCGCTGGTGGCACCCGCTGCTGGGCGAGTCGCTCCGGGTCGAGCACTGGACACACGCGGCCGAGCAGGCGCACACGGTCGCGCACAACCTTCTCGCGCCACCCTCCGACCGCCGGGAACTGACCTCGGTGCCCTACGTCTGGTCCGACCAGTACGGGGTGAAGATCCAGATCACGGGCCGCATCTCACCCGACAACGACGTGACCGTCCGGCGCAGTGCCGGCGACCCTGACCGCATGATCGCCCTGTACTCCCGGGGCGGTGTCCTCACCGGTGCACTCGCCTTCAACCAGCCCAGCCAGATAGCCCGCTGCCGACGCCTCGTCGCAGCCCGCGCCTCCTTGCAGGAGGCCGCAGAACTGGTCGGGTCACCTTCCTGACCGGGGCCGGGCCCGCACGCCCACCCCTGCCAGAGCCGCGCATACCAAGCCTCCATTCCACGGGACGAACCACAGACGGCACCGGATTCCACCGGTGCCGGTCCACCACCCAGAGGGAGAACCGGCATGGCTTTCGGATGGAAACTCTACGGAAACGGGCAGGCTCCGGCGCCCGGTGAAGCAGTACGCCCCCAGGAACGGCTTTCCTGGGGCCGCACCACCGCACTCGGCGCCCAGCACGTGGTCGCCATGTTCGGCGCGACGTTCGTCTTCCCGGTCGTGATGGGACTCGATCCCAACCTCGCCGTGATGATGTCGGGCATCGCCACCATCCTGTTCCTGCTCATCGTGCGGGGCAGAGTACCCAGCTACCTGGGCACGAGCGCCTCCTTCGTCGGCGCCGTCGCCGCCATCCACGCGGCGGGCGGCGACTCGGCTTCCGTGACCGGTGCCTTCGTCGTGGCCGGCGTGGCCCTGGTGATCGCCGGAGCGGCCATCCACTTCGCCGGAGCGGGCATCGTCAACCGCCTGTTCCCACCCGTGGTGACCGGAGCCGTGGTGATGCTCGTCGGCTTCAACCTGGCCCCGGTCGCCGCCACCGTCTACTGGCCGCAGGACCAGTGGGTGGCGCTGGCGACGATGTGCGCCGTGGTCGCGATGGCCGTCCTGCTGCCCGGGATCTGGGGGCGCGTCGCGATCTTCCTCGGCCTGGTCTTCGGCTACCTGCTGTCCTGGCTCCTGGACCGCACCGCCGGACCGATCACCGCCGTGGACGCCGCCACCGGCAAGGTCACCACACACCCGCGCGTCGACTTCGACGCCGTCGCGAGCGCGGACTGGTTCGGCCTTCCCACCCTGCACGCCCCCAGCTTCTCGTTCTCCTTCTCCCTGCTCGTCCTCCCCGCCGTCATCGCCCTGGTCGCCGAGAACACCGGCCACGTCAAGGCCGTCGCCCAGATGACCGGCGACGACCTCGACCCGGTCCTGGGCCGGGCGATCATCGGCGACGGGGTCGGCACCATCCTGGCCGGCTCCGTCGGCGGCTCACCGACCACCACCTACGCCGAGAACATCGGCGTGATGGCCGCCACCCGCGTCTACTCCACGGCCGCCTACTACGTCGCCGCACTCGTCGCCGTCCTGTTCGGACTGTGTCCCAAGTTCGGAGCACTGGTGGCCGCCGTCCCGGGCGGTGTGCTCGGCGGCATCACCGTCGTCCTCTACGGCATGATCGGCCTGCTCGGCGCCAAGATCTGGGCGGAGAACAAGGTCGACTTCTCCAACCCCCTCAACCTCGTCCCCATCGCCGCCGGCGTCATCATCGCCATCGGCGACGTCACACTCGAGATCACGGACAACTACTCCATCGGCGGAATCGCACTCGGCGCGCTGACCTGCATCGTCGGCTACCACGCGCTGCGCCGCCTGGCCCTCGCCACCGCAGGCGCGAACCCGGCGCGGACCGCCCCCGAGCCCCCGCTCACGGCCGCCGCGGAACAGCAGTCCTGACCCCCCGCGCCCCGCACGGCCGCAGACCACCGGACCCCGCTGCCCCTCTGCCGGGCCGCGGCACCACCACCTCCCCAGGAAGGACGCGTCATGTCACGCATCGTCCGCGCCGCCCTCGTCCAGGCCAGCTGGACAGGAGACGCCGAATCCATGCTCGCCAAGCACGAGGAACACGCCCGAGAGGCCGCACGCCAGGGCGCGAAGATCATCGGGTTCCAGGAGGTGTTCAACGCCCCCTACTTCTGCCAGGTGCAGGAGCCCGAGCACTACGCCTGGGCGGAGCCCGTTCCGGACGGACCGACGGTCCGTCGGATGCAGGCGCTGGCCAAGGAACTGGGCATGGTCATCGTCGTTCCCGTGTACGAGGTCGAGCAGGCCGGCTTCTACTACAACACCGCCGCCGTGATCGACGCGGACGGCTCCTACCTCGGCAAGTACCGCAAGCACCACATCCCGCAGGTCAAGGGCTTCTGGGAGAAGTACTACTTCAAGCCGGGCAACCTCGGCTGGCCGGTCTTCGACACGGCCGTCGGCAAGGTCGGTGTCTACATCTGCTACGACCGCCACTTCCCCGAGGGCTGGCGGGCCCTGGGCCTGGCCGGCGCCGAGATCGTCTACAACCCCTCCGCCACCCACCGCGGCCTGTCCAAGTACCTGTGGACCATCGAGCAGCCCGCCGCGGCCGTCGCCAACGAGTACTTCGTCGCCGCCATCAACCGGGTCGGCCAGGAACCGGAGTACGGCGACAACGACTTCTACGGCAGCAGCTACTTCGTGGACCCGCTCGGCAACTACGTCGGCGAGGTCGCCTCCGACACCAAGGAGGAACTCGTCGTACGCGACCTCGACCTCGGCCTGATCGAGCAGGTACGCCAGCAGTGGGCGTTCTACCGGGACCGCCGCCCCGACGCCTACGGCTCCCTCGCCGAGGCGTGACCGTGAGCAGCCGTACCGTCATCCGCGGTGGCCTGGTCGTCACCGCGGCCGACGAACTGCACGCCGACGTCCTGATCGAGGACGGCCGCATCGCCGCCCTCGCCGCCTCCGGCACCCCCGCCGCCGAGGCGTGGACCGCCGGGCAGGTCATCGACGCCACCGGGAAGTACGTCATCCCGGGCGGCGTCGACGCCCACACCCACATGGAGATGCCGTTCGGCGGCACCTTCGCCTCCGACACCTTCGAGACCGGCACCCGGGCCGCCGCCTGGGGCGGCACGACCACGATCGTCGACTTCGCCATCCAGAGCCCCGGACGCAGCCTGCGCGAGGGCCTGGACGCCTGGCACGCCAAGGCCGAGGGCAACTGCGCCATCGACTACGGCTTCCACATGATCGTCTCCGACGTCCACCAGGAGACGCTCAAGGAGATGGACCTGCTCGTCGACGAGGGCGTGACCTCCTTCAAGCAGTTCATGGCCTACCCCGGCGTCTTCTACTCCGACGACGGGCAGATCCTGCGCGCCATGCAGCGCGCCGCCGGCAACGGCGGCCTGATCATGATGCACGCCGAGAACGGCATCGCCATCGACGTGCTGGTGGAGCAGGCACTCGCCCGGGGGGAGACCGACCCGCGCTACCACGGCGAGGTCCGCAAGGCGCTGCTGGAGGCCGAGGCCACCCACCGCGCCATCAAGCTCGCGCAGGTCGCCGGCGCCCCGCTCTACGTCGTGCACGTCTCGGCGATGGAGGCGGTCGCCGAACTGGCGCGCGCCCGGGACGAGGGACTCGACGTCTTCGGCGAGACGTGCCCGCAGTACCTGTTCCTGTCGACCGACAACCTCGCCGAACCCGGCTTCGAGGGCGCCAAGTACGTGTGCAGCACGCCGTTGCGCCCCAAGGAGCACCAGGCCAGGCTCTGGCAGGGCCTGCGGACCAACGACCTCCAGGTCGTCTCCACCGACCACTGCCCCTTCTGCTTCGTCGGCCAGAAGGAGCTGGGCCGCGGGGACTTCTCGAAGATCCCCAACGGGATGCCGGGCGTCGAGAACCGGATGGACCTGCTGCACCAGGGCGTCGTCGACGGGCACATCTCGCGCCGCCGCTGGATCGAGATCGCCTGTGCCACCCCGGCCCGGATGTTCGGCATGTACCCGAAGAAGGGCACCATCGCCCCGGGCGCCGACGCCGACGTGGTCATCTACGACCCGCACGCCGAACAGACGATCTCCGCGGCCACCCATCACATGAACGCCGACTACTCGGCGTACGAGGGCAGACGGCTCACCGGCCGGGTCGAGACCGTCCTCTCGCGCGGCGAACTCGTCATCACCGAGCGGGAGTACACCGGACGCGCCGGTCACGGCGTCTACACCCCGCGCTCCACCTGTCAGTACCTCACCTGACGCCTGCCGGCCGTGGGGCGGGACGCGACCTCCCCGGCGGCCCGCCCCACTTCGGCAGGCGCCCCGATCACCTCAGGAGAATTCCCATGGACTTCGGTCTCGTACTTCAGACCGACCCGCCGGCCCAGCGGCTCGTCGAGCGCATGAAGCGCGCCGAGCGCAGCGGTTTCACCCACGGCTGGACCTTCGACTCCGTGGTGCTGTGGCAGGAGCCGTTCGTCATCTACAGCCAGATCCTGGCCCAGACCGAACGCCTCACGGTCGGCACCATGGTCACGAACCCCTCCACCCGCACCTGGGAGGTCACCGCCTCCCTCTTCGCCACCCTCAACTCGATGTACGGCAACCGCACGGTGTGCGGCATCGGCCGCGGCGACTCCGCGATGCGGGTGGCCGGCCGCAAGCCCGCCACGCTGGCCCGTATCGGGGAAGCCATGCGGGTCATCAAGGACCTCGCGGAAGGCCGCGAGGCCGAAGTCGACGGCACGTCCCTACGGATCCCCTGGATCACGGACGGATCGCTCCCGGTGTGGATGGGCGCGTACGGGCCCAAGGCGCTGGAGATGACCGGCCGGCAGGCGGACGGCTTCATCCTGCAGCTGGCCGACCCCTATCTCACCGAGTGGATGGTCAAGGCCGTCAAGGACGCGGCGGTCGCGGCAGGACGTGACCCGGCCGACGTCACGATCTGTGTGGCGGCTCCCGCCTACGTCACCGAGGACGACTCGCCCGAGGCCCTGGCACACGCCCGGGAACAGTGCCGCTGGTTCGGCGGCATGGTCGGCAACCACGTCGCCGACCTCGTGGCCAAGTACGGAGAGCACTCCGACCTGGTTCCCGAGGAGCTGACGGCGTACATCAAGGAGCGGCAGAGCTACGACTACGCCCACCACGGCCGTTCCGGGAACCCCGACACCACGTTCGTTCCCGACGAGATCGTCGACCGGTTCTGCCTGATCGGACCGGCGGACCGGCACATCGCCAAGCTCCGGCAGCTGCGCGAGCTGGGCGTCGACCAGTTCGCCCTCTACAACATGCACGACGCCGTGGACGCCACCATCGACGCCTACGGCACCGACGTCATCCCCGCCGTCAACACGTGACCCGCAGTGCGCCGGCCGGCCGGGCCGACCGGAGGACGACCTAGTGGAACTACGGCAGCTCAAGTACTTCCTGGCGCTCAGCGACACGGGCAACTTCGCCCGCGCCGCTGAGCGGGAGCACATCACCCAGTCCGCGCTCAGCCAGCAGATCTCCCGGCTGGAACGCGAGCTGGGTCTCGTGCTGTTCGAACGCACCTCGCGCGGAACGCGCCTGACGGAAGCCGGCGCGGTGCTTCTTCCCCAGGTGCGCTCGGTCCTCGGCGAGGTCGGGCGGCTGAGAGGGGAGGCACGTTCCCTGGCCAGAGGCCACCGGGGCTTCCTCCGGGCGGGGTCCCCGACCTACGCGGTCCTCAGCGAGGGCCGTAAAGGGATCATGCGGGCCGTGGCGGAGCAGCTGCCCGGTGTGGAGATCCGCTTCGAGAACGCCTGGAGCCCCCAGCTGTTCCAGCGTCTCAAGAAGGGCGAACTCGACGTCACGTTCGCCATGCTGGGGGCGGCCGATCCGGACCTGGAGATGTTCTGTGTGCAGGACAGCCCGGCACGGCTGGTGGTACCGGAAGGCCATCCGCTCGCGGCACTGCCCGTGATCAGACCCGGTGACCTCGCGGACGTCCGCGTACTGCTGTACCCGCACGGACTGAACGCCTGGATGTTCGAAACCATGGCGCCGCCCCTGTCCGCGGCGGGAGCCCTGGTCGAAGGAGTGCGGGAAACCACTCTGCCCGCCGTCCTCGAAGAGGTGCGGCGCTCAGGGGACACCGTGTTCCCCGCTGTCCCCTGGGAGGTCGACCTGCTTCACCCGGACGCTCTGTCCGGTCTCACCGCGCGCCCCACCACGGGTGATCCAGGACTGCGGTACAGCTTGTGGCTGGCCCGCCGCCGGGCGGACACGTCGCCTCTCGTCGAGGCGTTCTGGACGGTCGCCCGGGACGTGACAGCCGTGCGCAGGGCGCAGGGCGCGCGGGACTGACGCTGCCGGGGAGTCAGGTTCGTGCCGCACCGCGGGCCTGAGCCATCCACCGGCCGTTGACGGCGTGGACCTCGACAGGGTGTTCGAACGTCTCGCTGACCGACCCGGTCGACAGGACTTCCCGCACGGGCCCCGCGGCCACGATGCGGCCGCGCCGCAGCAGGATCGCGTGCGTGGTGGTGGTCGGAAGCTCTTCGAGGTGGTGGGTGATGGTGACCGTCGTCAGGCCCGGGATCTGGTCGGACAGCCCCGCGAGCCGCTCCAGGAGCTGCTCACGGGCGGCCATGTCCAGGCCTGTGGAGGGTTCGTCGAGCAGGAGCAGGGGCGGCCGGGCCATCAGGGCCCGGGCGATGAGGGTGCGCCCGCGCTCGCCCTGCGACAGGGTGGTCCAGGGGTCGTCGATGACATGCCCGATGCCGAGAAGGCGCACCAGGTCCTCGGCGCGTTCCGCGTCCTCGGCCGGCGGCTCCCACCGCGGGACGATCTCGATCGTCCCGGTGACACCGGTCAGCACGACCGATCGGACGGTGAGCCGTGACCGCAGCGGATGGCGCGGCTGCACGAACCCCACCAGCCGCCGCAGTTCGCGCAGATCGACCCGCCCCAGCCGGTGGCCCAGGACCTCGACGCTCCCCGAACTCGGGTGGGTGACGGCCGCGCACATGTTCATCAGGCAGGTCTTGCCCGCCCCGTTCGGGCCGATGACCGCCCAGTGCTCGCGCCGTCGTGCGGTGAAGGAGATGTCCGACAGGATGGTCCGTCCCTCCCGTACGAACGACACCTCACTGAGGGCCAGTACCTGCGTGGTGCCGAGGTCCTGCACGTTCACGGGTCCGTTTCCTTCCGACTGCTCAGTGGGTGTAGCGCTGCCGGCCTGCGTACAGCGCGACGACGGTCTGTGCCAGCGCGATGGCGGCCATGATGGCGTAGACCGGGGTCCAGCTCCCGGCCGCGTCGCGCAGCAGACCCGCCGCCACAGGGCCCACAGCGGCCATCAGATAACCGACACACTGTGCCATCCCGGACAGCTGGGCCGTCTGCGCCGGGGTGCGGGTGCGGAGCCCGATCAGGGACAGCGCGACCACCATCGCGCCGCCGCCGCTCACACCGGCCAGGACCACCCAGAGCACGGCCAGGCCGGGCGCCAGCATCATCCCGGTCACCGCCACCAGCAGGGGCAGCGTGATCACCACGCCGGCCGGCCGCTGGTCCGCGCCCCGGCCCATCACCCTCGGGACGGCGAGGCCGGCGGCGATGCCCGCCGCCTGGAGGAGGAACAGGTGCCAGCCGGCGGCACCGGAGCCGACACCGTGATCGGTCTCCATCGACGGCAGCCAGGTGATCAGCAGGTAGAAGGTGGTGGCCTGGCAGCCCATGAACACGCTCACCTGCCAGGCCACGGCCGAGCGCCAGACCGACGGCGAAACGGCGGTCTCGCGGGCGTCGCGGAGTTGCGAGGCGCCGCGGAGTTGCGAGGCGCCGCGGAGCCGCGGCTGCGCGGCCGGCGCGGCGCAGGAGCGTTCCCGTCTCCAGACCAGTGCCGCCACCAGCGTCGGCAGCGCCCACACCGCGAGCGACGTACGCCATCCCCCGGGCAGAACGGCGGCCAGCGGAACGGCGAGGCCCGAGGCGAGTGCGGCGCATCCGCTCATCACGGCAGAGTAGGTGCCGGTCATCACCGCGACCCGGCTCGCGTGGTCGCGTTTGACGATGGAGGGCACCAGAACGTTGCACACGGCGATCGCCGTGCCCACCGCCACCGTGCCCAGCCACAGCCATCCGGCACCCGGAAGCGAGCGGACCACCAGGCCGGCGAGCAGGCCCGCCAGCGCCAGCAGCACCACGCGCTCGGCGCCCAGCCGGCGGCTGACGCCGTGCACCAGGGGCGACACGACCGCGAAGGCGAGCAGCGGCAGTGTTCCCAGCAGCCCCAGCGTCGTGTTGTCGAGGCCGTTGTCCCTGCCGACGGCGTCGAGGACGGGCCCCACGGAGGTGATGGCCGGCCTCAGACTGCTCGCGACGAGCAGGATGCCCAGGGCACCGGCCAGGGACCGCCCCGCCGCCGGAAAGGCCGCGGACCCGTCGCGGGCCGTGCCCGGCGGGGCGGGGGGCTGAGGAAGGCGCGTACTCACTTGGCTGGTCTCCGGTCACTGGTGTATCGGCTGGGTCCGCCGCACGGACGGCTCGCCCGACGGCCCGGGTGACGCCGCATGCGGGCTCCTCCGCCTGCCGTACACCACGTCCTGTAAATGTCTGACATTTGCAGGGTACAGGACAGGAGAAGCGCCGGCGAATCCGCCCGTGGCACGCCGTCGTCGACGTCAGAGGTCACGGGCTCGTCGGCGGCGCCGGGGCACCACCGAGGGGACCTCGCGCTCAGCCTGTGACCTGTGGTCACAGCAGCATCCCCTGTCTGGCTGACCGCAGGGCGCGGGCCGACGATGACCCGGTCACCTCTCCTCGCCGACCGAACGGTTGTGGTCCGCTTGAGCAGTCTCTCCGACACGTCGTCCGACGCGGTGCACACCGCCGGCCCCGACCGATTCGACCGGCTGCGCTACGCGGGCGTGTTCGTGCTGCTGTTCCTCTTCGGCACCGAGACGTTCCTGGTCTCCCCGCTGCTGCCGACGATCTCCAAGGACATCGACGTCAGCGAGGCGGCCGCGGCGTCCAGCGTCACCGCGTACGTGCTGGTGTACGCGGTCTGCGCGCCCTTCCTCGGCGTGCTGAGCGACCGGTTCGGGCGCCGCCGGGCACTGCTCGCCGGGTCCGTGCTGTTCGTGGTCTCCAACGTGGGTGCCGCGCTGTCCACCGGCATCGTGCTGCTCGTGCTGTCCCGCGCGGTCGCCGGGCTGGCGGCCGCCGCGGCCGGTCCGGCGATCTGGGCACACATCGCCGAGACCGCGCCCGACCGGGTGCGAGGCCGGGCCCTGGGCCTCGGCATGGCCCTGTTCTCGTGCGGTCAGGTCGTCGGCGTGCCACTGGGCGGACTGCTCGCGGGGGTCGCGGGCTGGCGCTCGGCGTTCCTGGCCCTGGCGATCGGCACGGCGGCGGCCGTACCGCTGCTGCTGCGCCAGATCCGGCCCACCGCACCGCAGCCCGCCACCGTCGGGGCCGTCAGGGCCGTGCTCTCCGGCTGGGCTGATCCGTTCCTGCGCAACGCCCTGCTGGTCAACACGGTCTTCAACGCGGCCAACCTGGGCGCCTACACCTTCCTCGGAGCCGTACTCGTCGACCGGTTCGGCCTCACCGTCTTCGAACTCGGCCTGATCGGCGTCGTCGTGGGGGCGGGCAGCGTGGTGGGGTCGATGCTCGGCGGGCGGCTCGGTGACCGGGCGCGCGCGGCCGGCGCGGCCCCCGTGCCCCCGCTGCCGGTGTGGGGTGTGCTGCTCGCGGCCGGCATCGGGCTCGCCGTCGCGGGCCCGGGGCTGGTGGTGGCGGTGATCGGCGTGGCGCTGTGGTTCGTGGCCAGCGGCGCCTTCGTCACCGATCAGCAGACCCTGGCCGGCACCGTGGCACCCGCCCTGCGCGCCACGTCCAGCGCCTGGCTCACCTCGACGATGTACGCCGGTACGGGCCTGGGCGCCTGGGCCGTCGGCGCCTTCGCGGACGTGACGGCCGGCGCGCTCGTCATCGGTACCGGCCTGGCCCTGCTGTCGGCCCTCGGCGCCCTGCTGGTCAGCGCGAAGCCGCGACGGAGCGCAGCGGACGCCGGCTGAGCCCGGTCATCAGGGACCGGTCCGTCTCCGTGGCCGGGGTGAACAGCAGGACCAGCGTGGACGGGTCGTCCACCGGGTGGAACGACGACAGCGTGAGCTCGATCCTGCCGGTACCCGCGGGCTCCACGGTCACCTTGCGCGCGGTGAGCTCCGCCACCGAGTGGCACCCCCACCAGTGGCGGAGCTCCGGCGCGTCCTCCTCCAGCCGGCGGTACACCTCACTGGTGCGGGCGTCGGCCAGCGCCACTCCGGCCTGGGCCCGGAAGTGCTGGAAGACGTTCATGGCCAGGGGTTCCCAGTCGGTGAGGACGGACCGCAGCCGGGCGTCCGCCACCATCAGCCACATCAGGTTGCGCCGGTCCGCCGGCACGGTCTCCGGCGAACCCCACAGCGCGCTCCAGGCGGCGTTCCAGCCGAGCAGATCGAAGTACCGGTCCAGCAGCACGGCCGGACTCGCCGGCCAGGAGTCGAGGACCGGCTGTACGGCCGTGGCCAGCCGGTCCCGTTCCTCGTCGGCCGCCGCCACCGGCTCGTGGTACCCGGCGAGCCGCATCGCGTGCCGCACCCCGGACGCGTCCAGCCTGAGCGCCCGCGCGACCGCGCCGAGGACCTGGCGCGAGGCGGTCACCCGGCCCTGCTCCAGCCAGGTGTACCAGGCCAGGCCCACCCCCGACAGCGACGCGACCTCCTCGCGGCGCAACCCGGGAGTCCGTCGGCGCGCGGTCGAGCCGAGTCCGACGTCGGCGGGCTTGAGCAGTTCGCGGTGAGCCCGGAGGAAGGCGCCGAGTTCCGGGCTGGGAACGGGAGATGACATGGTGGGTGGCTCCTCGGCCGTGCGGGTCGTCTCAGGTTACGCGGGCGCGAGCCGCCACAGCCGTACCGTCATGTGACTGACATGTCCGGTCTCCGCCTGCCGCCGCCACGCCGCCTCGCCGACCGCCCGGAAGAACCCGGCGCGTTCCGCGGACTCCACGAGCCGGCTGTAGTAGTCGCCGAACGTCGCCGCGTGGAAGTGCTCGTACTGTGCGGCGCTCTCCACGGTCACCACCGCGTCCCGGTCGCGGACCGCCTCGATCCGGAAGTACCGCTCCAGCAGCGGCTCCAGCTCGTCGAACGTCCGGGTGCGGGTCGCGATCGGCAGGATCCCGGCGGCCGTGAACAGGCCCGGAACATCGGCGTGCCGGGATGCGAGGACGGTGCGTACGATGTCGTCCTCACCGCCCAGACCGTGCGCGTCGCGCGTCGGGTGGTAGGTCGTCAGCAGGAAGACCCCGTCCGGCGCGAGGTGGTCGTGGGTCCACTTCAGGACCCGTTGCTCGTGCGGGTACAGCCAGTGCAGGACCGACGTCATGGTGACGACGTCCGGGCGGTGGGGGAGCGGTTCCGGTGCGGTGAGGTCGGACTCGTGCAGGGCGACCCGCGGCCCGTACCCGCGCAGCCGCCCGGCGGCCTCGGCTATCCGGTGCGGGGAGCGTTCAAGACCCACGGCCTGCTCCAGCGAGGGGAAGCGGTCGAGGGCGGCCCCGAGCAGCTGGCCGATACCGCTGCCCAGGTCGAGCAGCACGCGGGGTTCGCCGGTGACCTGGTCGAGGACCCAGTCGCGGTCGTGCACCTGGCGCAGCCTGCTGGCATCGGCGTAGCCGGCCAGCGTGCGGGCCTGGATCTCGGCGGCGGACGCGGTCATGGACGGGCCTCCCGGGCGGAGTCGGAGTCGGAGTCGGAGCCGGGTTCGGATGCGGTGGCGCCGGTCGGTTCGAGCAGGCGCAGCAGCCGCTCCCGGGTGCCGCTCTGGTCGTAGCGCCTGAACAGGTTGATCCGGTTGCGGGCGAGGTCGCCCCGGTGGACGTACTCGTACAGGTGCTGGCGCTGGCCGAAGCCGTCCCCGGTGAGTTCCCAGGCGAGCCTGAACAGCCGGGACTTGCGCTCGGCGTCGATGCCCCGGCCGCGCATGTACCGGTCGAGGTGCGGGCGCAGCCGGGGGTTGGCGAGGTCGCCCGCGGTGGGCTGCATCAGCAGGCCCGAGGCGCCGATCGTGCGCAGGATCTCCACCGCGCTGCCCGCCACCTCGGCCGACCAGACGCGGCCGGCGGCGGTGTCGCCGGGGGCGAGCAGCCCGCTGTCGGTGACCTGGGCGCGGGCCTCGGCGGCGTCGAGGAACAGCTCGGTCAGCTCCGCGTACCCGGCCAGGCGGCCCAGGTCCTCCTGGATGTTGCGGAACTGGTCGACGCCGATGCTCTCGGCCACCAGGGTGGCGGTGGCCAGCAGCGTGCGCAGCCGCTCCCGGTAGCGCACGTGCCCGATGTACGCGCTCCAGGCGTTGATCCGGGCCAGCCCGGTGCGCGCCAACGCGCCGTTGCGCAGCAGGAAGACGCGGTCCCACGGCACGGTCACGTCGTCGAAGAACAGCATGGCGTCCTGCTCGTCGAAGCGGGCGCCGAGCGGATGCGCGTGCCCCCACGGAGCGTCGCCGAGCGGCTCGCGGCACAGGGTGATCAGGCCCGGCGTGTTGAGCGGCAGCGCGAACCACACCACGAACTGCTCGCCGCGCCGCTGGGTGAAGGACGCCGACAGGTACACCAGTACCTCGTGCGCGAGCGGCGCGAGGGTCGTCAGCTGTTTGGCTCCGCGCACGACGATGCCGTCGTCGTTCTCGGCGAGGACCCGCAGCGCCAGGTCGGGATCGTCGACCGGGTCGGTCGAGCGGTCGATCTGCGGATCGCCCAGGGCGTGCGAGAGGACCAGGTCGTTGTCCGCGCAGTGCCGGTACCAGCTTTCCGCGTTGGCGCCGAACCCGGCGTGTGCGCGCTCGAGTTGGTGACGGAAGTCGTACACGCCGAGCGCGATGGAGGACATGAAGGCCGGGGAACGCCCGTGCTGGCCCAGCGACTCGGCGTGCCAGAACTCGGCGCTGCGCCGCTGGAGGCGCAACTCCTCAATGGTGCGCGGCGGTTGGTAGCCGCGGGCGATCCGGCGACCGCTGTCGGGGTCCTTGTAGGTGAGCAGTTCGTGATGGGCGGGGTCGTGCTGGAGGTCCAGCAGCCGGGCGAGTTCGTCCACGGCGGGCCGGAAGGCGGGATGCGTGACGGGATCGCTGACGCGCTTGCCGTCGAGATAGAGCTCGCGGCCGTCGGTCAGCTCCTCGCGGTACCGGTCGCCGGTGAGCAGGCCCCGGGCGGTGGCGGTGGCGTCGGGCAGGGTCATGCGCTGACTCCTGTGGGGGTGGGTACGGGCAGAGGGGCGAGGGAACGGAACGCGCGGTCGTGGTACAGGAGGGGTTCACCCGGTCCGCTGTCGCCGGCGGCGACGACCCGCCCGACCAGCAGGGCGTGGTCGCCGCCCGGCAGGACGGCGTGCAGTCGGCAGTCGAACCAGGCGAGGCACTCCTCCAGAACGGGCGTCCCGGTCGCCGCGGTCCGCATGGGCGCCCCGGTGAACAGGCCCAGTGCGCGTCCCGCGCCGGGCGTGGCGAACCGCCGGGCCAGGGCCTCCTGGCGGGCGCCGAGCACCCCGACGGCGAACCGCGCGTCGGCGCGCACCGCGTCCGCGAGCGGACTGCGCCGGTCCACGGCGACGCTGAGCAGCAGCGGGTCCAGGGAGAGCGGGCACAGCGAGGACACCGTCTTCGCGAACACCTCCTCGCCGTGCCGCGCGGTGAGCACCGCCACCCCGGTCGTCCAGAGCCGGGCGGCCTCGCGGAAGGCGTCGAGGGCCGGTGCGCTCATCGCAGGCTCACGCGGTAGGCCCGCAGCCATTCGTCCACCTGGACCAGGTGATCGAGCCCGCCGACGGGGTTGGGCGCGGTGCGCGGGCTGGGCAGCGGCCGACCCTCGGCGAGGGCGGCGCGGACGGCGGCCCGGTCCACCAGGTCGAAGACGGGGGCGTTCGGGTCGGCGAGCAGTTCGTGCGCGCGGGCCGTGAGCACCTCGGTGTAGCGCACGGCGGGCGTGGAGGGGTAGCCGCTCTTGGGGCGGTCGGTGACCTGCGGCGGCAGCAGATCCCGTACGGCGTCGCGCAGCAGCCCCTTGGGGCGTTTGCCCGGCGCCTTGAGCGCCCAGGGGACGTTCCACAGGTACTCCACGAGCCGGTGGTCGCAGAAAGGCACCCGCAACTCCAGGCCCACCGACATGCTGACCCGGTCGGCGCGCTCCAGGAGCGGGGGCAGCCAGCGGGTCAGGGCCAGGTGGAAGATCTCCCGGATCCGCCGGTCGGCGGCCGGCTCCCCGGGCAGCGACGGCACTTCGGCCAGCGAGCGCCGGTACTGCTCGGCCGTGTACTCGTGCGGGCGCACCTGTGCGCGCACGTCGGGCCGCAGCAGCTCGGCAGGCGTGCCGCGCCCGTGCAGCCAGGGGAAGGTGTCGGCGGCCCGCGCCGCGGGATCGTGGAAGTAGGGGTATCCGCCGAAGATCTCGTCGGCCGCCTCCCCGGAGAGGGCGACCGTGGAGCGCCGCCGCACCTCGCGGAACAGCAGGTGCAGCGAGGCGTCCATCTCCCCCCAGCCGGGCCGGTCGCGGGCACGCAGTACGGCGTCCCGGGCGTCCAGCAGGTCGTCGTCGGGGACCACGACCGAGGTGTGCAGGGTGCCGATGTGCTCCACGGCCGCCTGGACGAACGGCGCGTCGGCGCCGGTGCGCCAGGCGTCCGGGGCGCGCTCGGCGCTGCCGGGGAAGTCCACCGAGAAGCTGGTCACCTTGGAGTGCCCGGTGCGCTCGCGGGCCGCGGCGGCGAGCGCGGTGATCGCGCTGGAGTCGACGCCGCCGGACAGCAGGGTGCACAGCGGGACATCGCTGAGCATCTGGCGTTCGACGGTGTCGGCGAGCAGGTCGCGGACCCGTGCACGGGTGGTGGCCGCGTCGTCGGTGTGGGGTGCCGAGGTCAGCTGCCAGTAGCGCAGTTCCCGCGTCGCGCCGCGGCTGACGGTCAGCAGGTGGCCGGGGCGCAGCTCGCGCAGTCCGCGGAAGATGCCGTGCCCGGCGGTCGGGGCGGCCGGCAGCGCGAAGAGCTCCGCGACGCCCTCGGCGTCCAGCTCGGGCCGGAACAGCGGGTTGGCGAGGACGGCCTTGGGTTCGGAGCCGAACAGCACTCCGGCGCGGCGGGCGTGCCAGTACAGCGGCTTGACGCCCAGGTGGTCCCGGACCAGGAGAAGCCTCTGGCGCCGGCCGTCCCACAACGCGTAGGCGAAGATGCCGTTGAAGCGCCGGGGCGCGGCATCCCCCCACTGGAGGTGGGCCCGCAGGACGACCTCGGTGTCGGAGCGCGTGCGGAAGGAGTGGCCCAGGGACCGCAACTCACGGCGCAGTTCCCGGTAGTTGTACAGCTCGCCGTTGTAGCTGAGCACGGTGTCGGTGTCCTGGTCGGGCAGCGGCTGGCCGCCGCCCTCGAGGTCGATCACCGAGAGCCTGCGGTGGCCGAGGGCGGCGTGCCGGGACAGCCAGACGCCGCCGGCGTCGGGGCCGCGGCAGGCCAGGGTCTCGGCCATGGCACGTACCGTCCGCTCCCGGGTGCGCAGATCGGTCTCCCAGTCGATCCAGCCGGAGACGCCGCACATCACGGCTCCTGTCGTTCGTCGGTGGCCTCCCAGTGGCAGCCGTGGCCGGTGGGGCCGCTGCGCAACTGGTGCGAAGGCCGGAAGCCCTTCGCACGGATGTTGGCGGAGAGGGCTTCGGTGCAGTAGGTGCAGGGGGAGGCGAGGGTGAGGCGGACGCCGGTGCGCCGCGCCTGCTCGCGGTAGTCCCAGATCGAGCAGTGGGTGATCGTCAGCGCGGCCCGTGCGGCGGTGGGCGGTGTCTCCTCGTCGAACTCGTAGGCGGAGCCGTACAGTTCGGCCTGCCGGGCGATCCGGTGGATCGGGTCGGCGGCGCCGCGGCCGTGGTCGGGTTCGACCTGCCGGTATATCTCGGCGTTGGCACGGGCCCAGTCGGCCAGCACCTCCTCGCCGTAACGGGCCACCAGGAACCGCTCCATCAGGGCCTGGCCGCGGAAGAACACCCGTTGCCAGGCGGACGGCAGGGCGGTGCCGGGGTCGGGCAGGTCGGCGAAGATCTCGGCCTGGAGCGCGAACCAGTCGGTGAGGTGGACCTGGTCGCCGCGGGCCGCGAGCAGCCGGGTCAGTCCCGCCTCGGTCTCGTGGAGACGCTGTTGCCAGAGCGCGGACCGGTCGGCGTCGGACATGCCCCGGTACGGAGGGTGGGGCGGGTCGGGTTCGGGGCGTGCGCCGGCGTACGGATCGTGCAGTACGTCGGCGACCGCGGGGGCGATGCCTGCGTCGGGCGCATCGCTCATCAGGATCTCCTTCGGCAGAGGGGGTGCTGGCCTCGGGGTTCAGGTCGTCGGCAACGCTATGCGTCGGCATGATCACTCAGAAGCCCCGAAGGGATGCGGCGCGGGCGACCATCGGCTCACCCGCACTGCTCCGAACGTCGCTCCCCGCCAGGCGCACGGCACACCACGGGGCGGGCACCCGATGGAGTGCCCGCCCCGATTACCGCCGTGCGGATTGCCGCTGCGGGGACCGCTGCCGTACGGAGTTCAACCCGCCAAGCCGTGCCGGTGCGCGTACAACGCCGCCCGCAGCCGGTCCGGTTGGCCGGTCTTGCGCATGGCCTGCGTGAGGTGTTTCTTCACCGTGGCCTCGGCCAGGGCCAGTTCGCGGCCGATCTCCGCGTTGCTCAGCCCCTGGGCGAGCTTCGCGAGGACATCGCGTTCGCGGTCGGTGAGCCCGCAGTGCTGCGGGAGCGGCTCGGCGGCGTGTCCGGCCGCGCTCGCCACCGGCAGCCGGGCGGCGGGCGGTGCCGGCAGGAACACCGAGCCGCCCGCCGCGGCCAGCGTCACCGCGCCGATGATCCGGTCCTCCGCCAGCTCCAGTGGGAAGCATCCGCTCGCACCGGCCAGGAGCATCCGGTTGGCCTCGGCCGTGGTCTCGGCCCGGCGCAGCAGCAGGACCCGCGCGTCCGGGGCGCCGTCGGCGCCGCGCATCCGCACCACCGCGGCCAGATCGTCCTCCAGGGAGTCCCCCTGTCCGAGGAGGATCACGTCCGGCCGTACCCGCCGCACGCTGCCCAGGGCGTGCTCCTGGTCCCCCGTGGTGCCCACGACCGTCAGACCGGGCACCGTCGACAGCACGCTGCGCAGCCCCGCGCGGGCCACCGGATGCCGTTCGACGAGGAACACTCTCGTGCCGGCGGCGGGTCCGCTCGACGACGCCCCGCACACGGGATGGCCGCACTCGCAGGCGGCCCTGCCGCGCGTCGGCGCCTGCGCGCGCCGGTGGTCGGTCTCGGCCAGCAGCTGGTGACCGGCGATCAGATCCAGTGGGTTGTCTATCTCGGCGTGCAGAGCGGCTGTGCCGGACGGCCTGCGCAGCGTGCCAGGGCCCCTGCGGACGGCCGGTGCAAGGCCCGGCGCCGTGATCGGCTCCAGCGGCTCGATCGGTGCTTCGACGGTGCGTCGCATCGTGTCGCGGTCCCCTCGGGTACGGCGGCGCCGTGCCCTGGACCGGGCCCGGCGGGATGACGGAGGAGGACGCTGCCGGGACGGCGAACAGGCCGGGCGGTCAGCGTGGTGCGCGGGGACAGGTCTCGTCGAAGCACCTGCGGTGCCACGAGCCGCCGATACCGACCAGCGTGAAGTCGGTTCGCCAAGGGGCCATACAGGAAGGGTAATTGGCCATTTTGTGCCGGGTCAAGGTCGGTCTGCCGGGTCCCGGCGATCCTATGACCTCCGGTATCAGCATGAACGCCTGGCTGGTTGCCGCCCCGGCCCGCCCCGCACCCTTCCTCACGCACCGACTCGCCCACGCACCGACTCGCCCACGCACCGACTCGCCCGCCGAGGAAGGGATCACCCCCATGTCAGGACCCCCGTCCCACCCTGCCCCGGGATGACCCGGTTCCTGCTGCGCCGGCTGCTGCTCGCCGTGCCGACGCTGCTCGGCGTGAGCGCCGTCGTCTACGCCACCGTCGCCCTGATCCCCGGCGACCCGGTCGCCGCCCTGCTGGGCCCCGGCGCCCCGGCCGCGGCCCGCCGGGAACTCGCCGCACGCCTCGGCACCGGGCGGCCGCTGCCCGCGCGCTACGCCGGCTGGCTCTGGCACGCCGCACACGGCGACCTGGGCACCTCGATCTCCGCCCAACGCCCGGTCGGGGAGCTGCTGTTGCCCGCGCTCGGCCAGACCCTGATCCTGGCGGGCGCCGCGTTCCTGCTGGTTGTCACCGGCGGCGTGCTGCTGGGCGCGCTCGGCGCCGTACGACCCGGCGGCGCGGGCGGCAGGCTGTCGGGAGCGCTGAGCACCCTGGCCGTGTCCGCCCCGCAGTACTCGGTGGCCCTGCTGCTCCTGGCGGTCTTCGCGGTGCGGCTGCGGTGGTTCCCGGCCGGTGGCACGCACGACGTGTTCGGCGCCGGCGGCACACCCGACCTGCTGCGCCATCTCGTGCTGCCCGCCACCGCGGCCGCTCTCGTGCCGCTCGGCCTCACCGCCCGGGTGTTCCGGACCGCGCTCGGCGCCGCGCTCGCCTCCGACCTCGCCGACGGGCTGCGGGCCCGGGGCCTGAGCCGGACGGCCGTCCTGCGCCACTGCGCGCACAACGCCTCACCCGCGCTGCTCACCATCGGCGGCCTGCAACTCGCCTATCTGCTGGAGGGGGTGGTCTTCGTGGAGACCCTGTTCGCCTGGCCCGGAATCGGGCGGCTCCTGTACGACGCGCTGACCGCACGCGACCTGCCCCTGGTCCAAGGGGGAGTACTGGTCGTCGCCGTGGCCTTCGTCGGCGTCAACATCTTCGTCGACGCGGCCCACGCGCTCGTCGACCCGCGCGTGCGGAGCACGGCATGAGCCGCGCCCCGTACCGCGACCCGGGCCTGCTGATCCCGGCCGGCTGTGCCGCGCTGCTGCTCCTGCTCGCCCTGGCCGGACCGCTGCTCGCCCCCTGCACGGCGACCGCCGGGTCGCTCCAGCACCGGCTGCTGGATCCCGGCAGCCCGGGGCATCCGCTCGGCACCGACTCCCAGGGCCGCGACCTGCTCAGCCGACTGATCCTCGGCACCAGGCCCTCGCTCATCGGCGGCCTGCTGCCGGTGGCGGTCGCCACGACGGCCGGCACCGCCGTCGGCATCACCGCCGGACTCGGCGGCAAGATCACCGAACAGTCCCTGCTGCGCGCCCTCGACGTGCTGTACGCCTTCCCCGGCGTCCTGCTGGCCATCGCCGTGGCCACGCTCCTGCGACCCGGCCTGACCGCGACCGTCCTCGCCCTGTCCGTCGTCCTCACCCCGGCTGTGGCCCGAGTGGTCTTCACGGAGGTGCAGCGCATCCGCACCGCCGAGTACCTGGAGGCCGCACGGGTCAGCGGCGCCGGGCGTACGGCGATCGCGCTGCGCCAGGTGGCCCCGGTCGTCGCCCCGGTCGTCCTCGTCTACGCGTCCTCACTCGTCGGCCTCTGCGTCGTGTACGCCGCCGGACTGTCCTTCCTCGGCCTCGGCGTCGCTCCGCCGGCCGCCGAATGGGGCGCCATGCTCGACGAGTTGCGCCCCAGCCTGTTCACGCATCCCTTCGTCGCGATCCTGCCCGCGCTCACCATCCTCGTCGTGTCGGTCGTCTTCAACACCCTCGGCGACGCCCTGCGCCACCGCGTCGGCGACCGCGCGGCCCGACTCCCGCAGGGGGCGCGATGACCCTCTGCGTGGAGAACCTGTCGGTGCGCCACGACCGCCGCGACGGCCCGGTCCAGGCGGTGGACGACGTCTCGCTCACCCTGGAGGAGGGCGCCGCCCTGGTGCTCCTGGGGCAGTCCGGCAGCGGCAAGACCACGGTCGCCCGGACGGTCCTGGGCCTGCCCGGCCGTGAGGCGCACGTCACCGGCCGGATCCGGCTCGGCGGCACCGACCTGCGGACCCTGGGCGAGGCCGCCCTGTCCCGCATCCGCGGACGCCGTATCGGCTACGTCCCGCAGGACCCCACCGGTGCCCTCGACCCGCTGCGCCGGATCGGCCCGCAGATCACCGAGGTCCTGCTGCGCCACCGCGTCGCCGACAGCCGGCGCACGGCCCGCTCCGCCGTCCCCGGACTGCTGACCACCGCAGGCATCACGGACCCGGAGCAGGTGGCCCGCGCGTACCCCCACGAACTGTCCGGCGGGCTGAGACAGCGCGCGGCGATCGCCCTGGCCGTCTCCTGCGGCCCCGAACTGCTGATCGCCGACGAACCCACCACCGCCCTCGACGCCCTCGTCCGGGGCCGGATCCTCGACCTGTTCGACAACCTCCGCACCCAGCACGGCCTCGCCCTGCTGCTCATCACCCACGACCTGGGCGTGGCGCGCCGGATCGGCGGCCGGGTGGCCGTCATGCGCGAGGGCCGGATCGTCGAGACAGGCCCGGCCGACAAGGTGCTCACCCGCGCCGCCCTCCCCGCCGGTGAACCGTTCGCCGCCCCGCTCGGAGACCGCCCGTGACCGACTCCCAGGACGTGCTGCTCACCGTCGCCCACGTCACCAAGTGCTACCCGCGCGGCCCGGTCGCCGTGGAGGACGTCACCCTGAGCGTCGCCGCCGGTGAAACCCTGGCTCTGGTGGGCGAGTCCGGCTCCGGCAAGTCCACCCTCGCCCGGCTCGCCCTCGGCCTGGTCGCACCCACAGAAGGGACGGTCCGCTTCGCCGGGCACGACCCGGCACGGCTGCACGGCCGGGCCGGACGGGCGATCCGGGCCCACCTCCAGTTCGTGCCCCAGCACCCCCGGGGTTCGCTCAATCCGAGCCTGCGGGCCGGGGAGGCCGTGAACTTCGCCCTGCGCGCTCAGGGCACGCCGCGCCGCGAACGCTCGACCCTGGTGGCGGAGTTGTTCCGGCAGGTCGGCCTCGACCCCCTGCTCGCCCGCCGCCACCCCGGCGAACTGTCGGGAGGCCAGCTGCAACGCGTCGCCGTCGCCCGCGCGCTCGCCACCCGGCCCCGGCTCGTCGTCTGCGACGAGCCGACCTCCGCCCTCGACCCCGAGGCGCAGGCCCAGGTCCTCGACCTGCTCACCGACCTCCAGGACCGCCTGGGCCTGGCCTACCTCTTCATCTCGCACGACCTGGCCGTCGTACGGCGCCTTGCCCACCGGGTGACCGTGCTGCGGCACGGCCGGATCGTCGAGGAAGGCCGCGCCGACACCGTCTGGACGGCACCCCGACACCCCTACACCAGGGCCCTGCTGGCGGCGGCCACCGGCGAAACCTCACTGCTCCACTGAACCGACGGGAACCCCATGAAGCACCGCCCCCGCATCAGCACCGCTCTCCCGGCCGCCCTTCTCCTGCTCGCCGTCGCGGGCTGCGGCTCGTCCTCCGCCGGGCAGGCCGCCGGCCGGTCCGCCGGGCGCGGCGGCGCCCTCGTCATCGGCACGACCGGCAAGCTCCCCAACCCCGACACCGTCATCGGCGGCGCCGGCTTCGAGGGCAAGCGACTGGTCTCCTTCCAGCTGTACGAGGGCCTCACCCGCTACGACCTGTCCAGGGCCGACGCCCCGTCCGAGATCACGGGGGCCCTCGCCACCTCCTGGAAGGTCGCCGCCGACCACAGGACGTGGACCTTCACCCTGCGCAAGGGCGTCACCTTCCAGGACGGCACCCGCTTCGACGCCGACTCGGTGATCTTCAACCTCGACCGCTACCTCGACAAGAAGAACGCCTACCACACCGCCGCCCTGGGAGCCGCCGCGGGCGAGTACGCCGGAGACATCACCCGCTACCGCAAACTCGACGCCGACCACCTCCAGTTGGTGACGAAGTCCCCCAACGGGCACTTCCCCGAGGACCTCGCCCACGTCCTGATCGCCAGCCCCACCGCCGTACGCAAGTCGGGGTCGGCGGACTTCTCCCGACACCCCGTCGGGACCGGGCCGTTCAGCTTCAAGTCCCAGACCCCCGGCGAACAGATCGAACTCGTCGCCAACAAGCACTACTGGCGCGGCGCGCCCAAGCTCGACCGACTGGTCGTCAAGGCGCTCCCCGACCCCGCGGCCCGCACCGCCGCCCTGCGGTCAGGCTCCGTCAACTGGATCGAGTACCCCAACCCGGACGACCTCGCGAGCCTCAAGGCCGACGGCGCGCAGATCGTCACCAACAGCTACGACCACCTCTGGTACTGGATCCTCGACACCACCAAGGGCCCCTGGAAGAACGTCGGGGTACGCCGGGCCGCCAACTACGCCATCAACCGCAAGGCCATCGCCGACGACCTCCTGCACGGCACCGCGGACCCCGCCTACCAGGCCGCCCCGCGCGCCACCTTCGCCTACGACCCCAAGGGGAACACCTACTCCTACGATCCCGCCAAGGCCAGAAAGCTGCTGGCCGAGGCCGGCTACCCGAACGGCTTCAGCACCTCCGTCACCGTGCCGACCGGCGGCTCGGGCAATCTGCTGCCCGTGCCGATCACCGAGGCGCTGCAACGCGATCTGGCCGCCGTCGGCATCAAGGTGACCATCCGCACCTCCGACTGGACGACGCTGATCGGCGCCGAGGCCAAGGGCGAGGTCGCCCTGGGATCGGACGCCATCGCCCAGTCCACCACCCTCTTCCAGTCCGAGGCGTTGCTGCCGCTGTTCATCGGCGGCAACAGCCCCTTCTGGACCGGCCACTACAGCAACCCGAGTGTCGACAAGCTCCTCGCGGCGGCCGCGGCCTCGCCCGACAAGGCCACCCGGCAGAGCGACTACCGGCAGGCACTCACCCGGGTCACCCAGGACGCGCCCTGGCTGTTCGTGGTCAACGACCGCAACCCGCGCGCCCTCGCCCCCACGGTCCACGGTCTCGTCCAACCGCAGTCCTGGTTCCTGGACCTCACCACCGTGTGGGTCGGCAAGTGACCGACCTGCCCCCGACGACGTACGAAAGGAGGGCCGTCCGTATGAGCGACGACCGGCAACCGCCCAAGTGGGGCATCACCCTGCCCCTGCCGGGCCTGACCATCGACCGGCACCGCTTCCTCGTGGAGCGGCTGCCCGACCTCGGCTACACCGACGTGTGGAGCGCGGAGGGCGGCGGCACCGACGCCTTCACCCCGCTCGCCGTCACCGCCGCCTGGTCGGACACGCTGCGGATCGCCACCGGTATCGTCCCCGTGCACACCCGCGGACCGGCCGTCCTCGCCCAGACCGCCGCCACACTGGCCCAACTGGCACCTGGAAGACTGCTGTTGGGGCTCGGTGCGTCGGTGCCCGCGCACGTCACCGACATCAACGGCATCCCCTTCGACGAACCCTTCAAGCGGACGCGTGACGTGCTGCGCTTCGTGACGCGGGCACTGCGCGGCGAGCACATCGCGGGCGACTTCGACACCTTCTCGATCACCGGCTACCGGCTGCCGCATCCGCCGGCCGCCCCGGTCAAGGTCATCCTCGGCGCACTGCGGCCCGGCATGCTGCGGCTCGGCTTCACCGAAGGGGACGGCGCCATCACCAACCTGCTCTTCCCCGAGGACGTACCGAAGATCCTCGACGCGGTGGGCCCGCAACCGCCCGGCAAGGAACTCGTCGTCAAGGTCTTCGTCTGTCCCACCGAGGACACCGACTACGCCCACCGCGCCACCCGGCCCTTCCTCGCCTGGATCCTCAACCGGGAGCCGTACCGCAAGTTCCACGAGTGGCTCGGCCACGGCGAACTGCTGCGTGAATCGCACGAGCGCTGGGCCGCGGGAGACATCGAGGCGGCCCAGAAGGCGCTGCCGGACGAGGTCGTGGACGGACTGTTCATCAGCGGTTCGCCCGAGGAGTGCCGCGAACGCATCCTGCGCTACCACCGCCCCGGTGTGACCACGCTCCAGCTCTACGTCTCCCTGCCCCCCGAGGTGTTCGTCAGCCGGGGCAGGCTGATCGACACCCTGGCCCGCCTGGGACCCACCGGCGGCTGACCTGTGGAGGTTCCGGCATGGAACTCGACCTGCGCGGCGGCGTCCGCGCCGCCCCGGTGCCCGGCGACACGCCACGGGAACGGCAGGCGCTGCGCTTCGCCCCCGACCCCCGCGCGCGGGACGCGGACCCCGGCCACGTCGCCCGCAGCGCCCGGGAGAACGAGGAGGACGGACTCGACAGCGCACTGGTGACCCAGTCGAGTTCCTGGCCGGACCCGCGGATCGTCGCGACCTGGGCCCTCGCGGCCACCAGCCGGCTGCGGATCGCCGTGGCCCACCGGATCGGCGTCACCGCGCCCACCGCGGCGGCCCGGTCCCTCGCCACCCTTGACCGGCTGTCGGGCGGCCGGGCCGCCGCGCACATGATCGTCGGCTCCAGCGACGCCGACGCCCCCCACGGTGGCGGACCGCATCGACTGGCTGCGCACGGCCGGCATCGACATCGTGCAACTGGACACAGCGGTGGAGACGGAGGAAGACCGTCGCCTGCGACGTGAGGTGGTGACCCTGTTGCGGACGGGCCGGACTCATGGGCGCCGTGGTTGGTAGGCCGGAGCCCGGCGCGGGTCACCCCGCGGATGCGAGCACCGCCGTACGACCTCCCAAGACGGTGGAGAAGTGGTCGGTGACCTGTTCCAGCGCCGTGGCGGCGGCGGGTGCCACGGCCAGGGAGCCGTCGTCGCCGACCGTGAGATCTGTGTCGAGGGTGAACCAGCCCGGCACGATGTGCGACGGTCCCATGGAACTCAGCACCGGCCGCAACGCGTAGTCGAGGGCCAGGACATGGGCCGTGCTGCCGCCGGTGGCCAGTGGCAGGACCGTCTTGCCGGTCAGCGCGTACTGCGGGAGCAGGTCGAGGAGCGACTTCAACAGGCCGGAGTAGGCGGCCTTGTAGACCGGCGTGCCGATCACCACCCCGTCCGCCTGCTCGAACAGGGCCTGCGCGGCGACGATCGCCGGATGCCCGAAGTCGGCGCCGAGCAGCGCCTGCGCGGGCAGGGTGCGCACTTCCAGCGGCGTGACGTCGTGGCCCTGGAGGCGCAGCCGGTCGTCGAGGTGACGCAGGAGTCGGGCGGTGCGTGAGGTGGGGGAGGGGCTTCCGGAGACGGACAGGATCGAGGCCATGACGGGACCTTCCGGGGTCGGGGTTCAGATGGCGTGATACGTGGGCGGCGGGACGCTCACCAGGCACTCGACCGCACCGTGACGAGGGGCCGCAGGTCGTTGCGCAGGGTCTCCAGGAAGGCGATGACCTCGGCGGCCACCGAGCGGTGCTGGAGGTCGTTGAGGACGTCGTGGTGGGCTCCGTGGACGACCGAAAGACGAGCCCGTACACGGGCCTTGGCGGTACGGGCGAGCGCCTCCTGGTCCGCGAGGGGATCGGCGTCGCCGACCAGGAACAGGGTCGGGAGACCGGCTTCGCTGTCGTAGGCGGCGGCGAGCACGTCGTCCGGGATCGCGTCGTCGAGAGAGCCGCGCCGCACCTCGGGGTCCTGGGTGAGGGCGCCCCGGTGGGTGGGGCAGGAGGTGCGGACGTCGAGTTCCTCGTCCCAGGTGCCGGCATTGGGGGTGGTCGCGGGGGCACGGCCGGGGAGTCCCGCGAGGATCACGGCATCGGGCTGACGGGCCGCTTCCCGGTCGAGCAGCGCGGCGATCGCGGCGGCGCCCGAGTCGGCTCCGACCAGGACGAGGGGCCCTGCGACACCGTCCTCGGCCGTGGTGCTCCCGGCGGCCTCGGCGAGGCGGGCGGCGAGAGCGGTCAGGTCCTCGGTGGCGAGGTCGGGGGAGTCGATCACGCGGACCCGGTAGGCGTCGGCGGCGAGCCGCCTGCCGAAGCGGGCGTAGGTCGCCCGGGTCTCGCCACGGCCGGGCACGACGACGATCGTGCCGCGGACGAGGAGGCCCTCGGGGCCGAAGTAGTCGCTGTACTGGGGCATGTCACACTCCTGCGGATGCGGGTTCGGCCGCCTGCGCGGGCTTCCAGCCCGACGCGGGTGCCACCTCGGTCGTGATGAGCTCAAGGGCACGGATCGCGGCGTCGTGGTCGGGGACGGCGGGGTTGAACGGGGTGATCAGGTCCGTCGCGACGGGCAGCACCTTCTCCTGCCCGAGCGCCGCGACGATCTCCTCGGGATGGCCGTAGAGGGAGTGGGAGCGGCGCAACGCCTTGTTCGCGTCCAGGTCCCTGGGGAACGCTCCGTGCTCCGCCACGCGCAGCGCGGCCCGGTGGACGGCGTCGCCGATCGCCGCGAGCGCGGTGCGCCGGTCCTTGGCCGGGAACACGAACCGGGACGAGCCGATGCGCGGGTGATGTCGCTGTCGGACCGCGGTGGTGACCGGAGCCGGTGTGCGTGCCGCCGTCACCCGACCCGCGATCCGGACGCCGCGCGGGGTCAGCTCGACGGCCGCCCCGAGGCCCACCGGGCCCGCGCCGACGACGAGGACGTCCACCGTCGCCGGGGGAGTTGCGGCGGGGAGGCGGACCGTGTGGACGTCGCGGCCCCCCGTCGCCGGCAGTTCGGTCATGGCGCGGCCTTCAGCCGTTCAGGAGCCGGCGCTCGCGGGTGTGCCGGTTGGCCGGGATCGGCAGGCCGAGGTTGCCGCGCAGGGTGTCGGCCGCGTACTCGGTGCGGAACAGGCCGCGCTTCTGGAGGATCGGGACGACGCCGTCGACGAAGTAGTCGAGTTCGTCCTCGGTGCGGAAGGCGAGGTTGATGCCGTCGAAGGCGCCGGCGTCGAACCACTGCTGGATCGTGTCGGCCACGGTCCGCGGGTCCCCGACGAACGGCGACCGGCGGAACTGGTTCACGGACTGCGCCACTTGCCGCAAGGTCAGGTTCTCCGTCCTGGCCCGCTCGATGAGCTGCGCCGCACCGGTGCGCCCGCCCTTCTCGGCGAGGTGGGCGACATCGGGGAAGGGCGCGTCCAGATCGTGCACGCTGAAGTCGTACGCCCCGAAGGAGCGGCCCAGCAGGGCCAGGTTGCGGTCGAAGTCGTCGTCCTCCTCGAAGATCTCCCGTTCGCGACGGCGGGCCGCCTCGTCGGTCGCGGCGACGACCGGGCCGCCGTGGATGAGGATCTTGACGTGGTCGGGGTCGCGGCCGTGGGCGGCGGTGCGCTTCTTGATGTCGGCGTAGTAGTCCCGCGCCTGCTCCAGGCTGCCCCCGGGCGCGAAGATGCCCTCGGCGACCTGCGCGGCGAGATCACGGCCCTCCTCGGACACGCCGGCCTGGAAGATGACCGGTTGGCCCTGCGGGGAGCGGGAGAGGTTGAGCGGGCCCGCGACCTTGAAGTGCTCGCCCGCGTGGCCGAGTTCGTGGAGCTTGGTCGGGTCGAGGAACACACCCCGCTCGACGTCGGCCGGGAAGGCGTCGTCCTCGTAGGAGTCCCACAGCCCCCGGGCGACCTGTACGAACTCCAGGGCGCGGCCGTAGCGGGTGGCGTAGTCGAGGTGTTCGTCGAGCCCGAAGTTCCGTGCGGTGCCGGTGTCGAAGCTGGTGACGACGTTCCAGCCGGCCCGCCCGCCGCTGATGTGGTCGAGCGAGGCGAACCGGCGGGCCAGGTTGAAAGGCGAGTTGTACGTCGAACTCGCCGTGCCCACCAGTCCGAGGTGCTTGGTGTGGGTGGCGACGGCCGACAACAGGGTCAGCGGCTCCAGCCGGTTGAGGTAGTGCGCCGGGTAGGTGGCGTTGATGAACTGGCTGTCGACGATGAACAGGGCGTCGAAGAGGGCGTGTTCGGCCGCCTGCGCCAAGCGGATGTAGTAGTTGATGTCGATGCTGGCGTTCTTCGCGATCCGTGGGTCCTTCCACAGGCCGTGCTGGCCGGGACCGCCCACGCCGTAGGGGTGGAGGGCGAGGTGGAGCGTACGGGACATAGCTGTTCCTGTTCTGTCGAGGGAGGTCGAGGAAGGTCGCGGGAGCGTCAGGCGTGCAGGAGGGCGCGCAGGGCCTCCCGTTCGGCCCGGCCGGCGGCCGCGCCGTGCAGGGTCGGCGCGGACCGTACGAGCAGGCGCGTGTAGACGTGCTGCGGCTGGTTGATGACGTCGGCGGCGGCGCCGGTCTCGACCAGCTCGCCCTGGTAGAGCACGGCGATCCGGTCGGCGACCCCGGCGACGGAACCGAGGTCGTGGGAGATGAAGACGAGGGCGACCCCGTCGGTTCGCAGTTCCTTGAGGATCTGCAGGATCTGGACGCGGTTGGCCGAGTCGAGGGCGCTGACCGGCTCGTCGAGAATGACGAGACGCGGCTCGGTCACCAACGCCCGTGCCACCGAGACCCGTTGGCGCTGGCCGCCGGACAGCTCGCCGGGCAGCCGGTCGAGCAGATCCTCGGACAGCCGCACCCGGTCCAGGAAGGTGCGCACCCGCGTCGCGGCCTCCTGCCGGGACACGCCCTGGATCAAAAGCGGTTCGGCCAGGGACGCCTCGATGGTGATGTCCGGGTCGAGACTGCGCAGCGGGTCCTGGAAGACGTACTGGATGACTCCCCGGCGCCGCAGCGCGCGCCACTGGCGGTGCCCGTACGCGGCGACCTCCTCGCCGTCGATCACGATCGACCCGCCCGACGCACGCACCAGCCCGAGCGCGGCCCGCGCGAGCGTCGACTTTCCCGAACCGGTCTCACCGATGATCCCCACCGTCTCGCCCGGTGCGATGCTCAGCGAGACACCGTGCAGGGCACGACGTCGGCGTCGACGCGCTCCGTAGTGCACTTCGAGGCCGGACACCTCGAGGACGGGACCGGTGGCCTGCTGTGCCGTGCGGGTGCTCACGTGTCCTCCTCTACGGCCTCTGCGCCGAGGAACTTGTCCAGGCCGTACTGTTCGTGCTCGGCGATCAGCAGCCGCGTGTACTCGTGCCGCGGGCGATGGAGCACCTCGTGGGTCGGGCCTTGCTCGACGACCTCGCCCTGCCGCAGGACGAGGACCTCGTCGCAGAGCTGGGCGACGACGGCCAGGTCGTGGGAGACCAGGACGAGAGCCAGCCCGGTGCGCTCGCGCAGGTCGGCCAGCAGGTCGAGGATCTCGGCCTGGACGGTGACGTCGAGCGCGGTCGTGGCCTCGTCCGCGATGAGGACGCGCGGGCCGGCGGCGATCGCGGCCGCGATGAGGACCCGCTGGAGCATGCCGCCGGAGAGTTCGAAGGCGTACTGGCCGTAGACCAGCTCGGGGTCGCGCAGCCGCACCGCGTGGAGCAGCTCGATGGCCTGTCGGCGTGCCTCGCGCCGCTTGAGTCCCTTCTTGACCCGCAGGACCTCGGTGATCTGCGCGCCCACGCGGATCGAGGGGTTGAGGTAGGACGCCGGGTCCTGGAAGACCGCGCTGATGGTGGTCCCGCGCAGGGCCGTCCACTGCGCCGACGACAGTGCGGAGATGTCCTGACCGTCGATCTCGATCGAGCCGCCGGTGACCTCGAAGTGCGTGGGCAGGATGCCCAGCGCGGCCCGGCAGGTGAGGGTCTTGCCGCTGCCGGACTCGCCGACGACGCCGACGGACGTGCCGGGCTCGAGCGTGAAGCTGACGCCGTGGACGATCTCCTGGCCGGCGGCCTGGTCGCTGATGCGTACGTCGCGTACGGACAGGACGGGCGCGGAGGGATCGCGCGAGGGGCCGGCGGGTTGCGCCGTACCTGGCTTCGCGGGGCAGGTCAGGACTTTCGTGGAGAGGGTGGCCATCACGCACCTCCGGCGTGCACATGAGCGGGATCGGCAGCGGAGCCGGCGTCGGTGCCCGCGCGGCGCCGGGTCCGCGCCCTGCGGTTGTTGACGAGGGCGCGCCCCGCCTCGCCGGAGACGTCGCGGATGGCGTCGGCGAGGAGGTTGCAGGCCCAGACGGTGACCATGATGAGCAGGGCGGGGGCCAGCGGCGCCCACGGCTTCTGCGAGAGGTAGCCGAGGTCCGAGTCGAGCAGCCCGCCCCAGGTGGGCGCGGGCGGCTGGACGCCGATGCCCAGGAAGGTCAGGGACGAGACGATGACGAAGCCGACGCCGATGGTCTGGGCGAGCGCGACCGCGACCGGCGGCAGCACCTTGACCCAGACGTGCCGGCGGACGACCCACCCGATGGAGGCGCCGGAGATGAGCGCCGCCTCCACGTACGGCGAGCGGGCCACGGCCAGCGTGGCGGCTCGTGCCACCCGGTAGAACAAGGGGGACACCAGCACACCCGTGACCAGCATCGCCTGGGTGATGCCGTTGCCGAGCAGCGCGACCACGGCGACCGCGAACAGCAGGAAGGGCAGCGCGACGAGCGTGTCGGTCAGCCGGAGGGTGATCCATTCGAAGGCCCGGCCGAGGTACACCGACAGGATGCCGGGGACCGCGCCGACGCCCAGTGCGGTGAGGGCGACTTCGAGGGAGCCGAGGACGCTGACCCGGGAGCCGTCGAGGAGCCGGCTGAGGACATCGCGGCCGAGGTAGTCCGTTCCCAGCCAGTGGGAACCGGAGGCGTCGGCGAGGGTGTCGGGGCCGGCGGCCAGCGGATCGTGGGGCGCGATGACCGGCCCGAGGACGGCGAGCAGGGCGATCACGGTCAGGATCACCAGGGCGATCCGGCCTGACGTGAGGGAGAGCACGCGGCGCACCATGGTCACACCCCCCGCTGGGACGCCGGCGTCACACGCGCCAGCACCAGGTTGACGATCAGGTTGAAGACGACGACCAGGACGATCGACACCACCAGGACCCCCTGGACGGCGGGTACGTCACCGGCCTGGGCTGAGTCGTTGGCGAACCGGCCGAAGCCCTGGAGCCCGAAGATCCACTCGGTGACGACGGAGGCGCCGACCAGCGTGGGGAACTTCAGGCCGAGCGTGGCGAGCGCCGGGCCGAGCCCGTTGCGCAGCACATGCCCGAAGAAGATCCGGCGTGGGCCGAGCCCCCGGACGACCGCGCCGGTCACGTAGTTCTCGCGATAGGCGGCGACCAGGCTGCTGCGCAACTGGCGGGCGACGTCCGCGACGACGTCGAAGCTCAACGCGACCGCGGGCAGGGTGATGTGGGCGAGCCAGGGACCGAAGCCCTGCGCCGCCGGGATGTATCCGGCGGACGGGAACACATGGAGCCCGACCGCGAACACCGCGACCAGCACGATGCCGACGACGAAGGCGGGCATCACCGAGATCACCGTGACGAAGCCCGTGATCGCGCGGTCGATCCACGTGGTGCGGCGCAGCGCGGCCACCGTGCCGAGCACGAAGCCCGCGACCACTCCGATGACCAGTGCGAGGAACGCCACCGACAAGCTCACGTCCAGGCCGAGGCCGATGAGCGTCGAGATGTCGGCACCGTTGGTCCAGCTGGTGCCGAGTTGTCCGTGCAGGACGCCGCCCAGCCAGTCCACGTACTGGACGAGGAAGGGCCGGTTGAGGCCCCACTGCGCTTCGACTCTCGCCACCGCGTCGGGAGTCGCCTCCTCGCCCAGCTGGATCCGCGCCGGGCTGAGCCCGCTCAGCGACCGCAACGCGAACGTCACGAACGTCGCGACCAGGAACACGGGCACGAAGATCGCGATCGACCGGGCGAGGGTGACCAGGACGCGGCCCAGCGTGTGCCGCACCCCGGTCGTGGCACCCCGGTGACGTACGTCGGCCGGTGTGACCGGTGCCTCCGTCGTCGTCATGGCCTGCCCCCTCTCTGTAATGGACTGCCTGTGATTCGACGGAGTGTCAGTTGTTGCCGGAGATGGTCACGCCGGTCCAGTCGATGTGGGCCGGGTTCTTGGGCAGGGCGGAGACGGACTTGCTCTTGGCGATGAGGTTGGGCGAGGAGTAGGTGAAGACCAGCGCCTTGCTCTGCAGTCCGGCCCGGGTCGCCGCCCGGAGGACCTTCGCGTAGTCGGGCGAGTCCAGCGGGGTCTCCCGCACCTTCGCGATGGCGGCCTCGAAGCCGGCCGGCTCGTACGGCGAGCTGAGGTTGAGCGGGCCGTTCGGACCGAAGTGCGCGGTCAGGGTCTGCGCGGCCGAGTCACGTCCGGTCGTCCCGTACAGCGAGAACGTCAGGTCCTTGGCGAAGAACGGGGTCGCCCAGTTCTTGTCGATCTTGATGGTGACGGTGATGCCGACCTTCGCCAACTGCGACTGGACGATCTCCGCCTGGGGGTCCTCCGCTGGGATGACGAGGTTCAGCTTGATCTGCCCCGCCTTGTAACCGGCATTGGAGAGCAGCTGCTTGGACTTCGCCGGGTCGTAGGCGTAGTCGTTCGCGGACTGCGGGTCATAGGCCACATAGCCCTTGGGGAACGGCTGGTTGGTCACCGCGCCGTAGCCGAAGGTGAGTTTGTCGACGAACTCCTGGCGGTTGATCGCGTAGCGGACGGCGTCGACGACCTTGTCGTTGTCGAACGGCGCCTTGTTGACGTTGAGGCTGATGTTGTTGGCGTTGAAGCCTGGCTGGACGAAGACGTCGAGCCCCGCCTTCTTGGCGGCCTCGGCCTGGCTGGGCTCGATGTCGGCGAAGTTGTAGACACCGGTCTGGAGCCCGGAGACGACCGTGGCCGCGTCCGGGGCCGAGGTCAGCTCGACGTTGTCGATGTGGATGTTCTTGGCGTCCCAGTAGTCCGGGTTCTTCTTCAGGAGGACCTTGGTGCCCGGCACGAGCCGGGTGACGATGAACGGGCCGGCGCCGACCGGGTTCTGGTCCAGCTCGGTGGGTGACTTGGCCGCCTTGGGACTGGCGATCTGCAGGACGCGCTCGCCGAGGAGCTGGGGGATCTGGTGGTCGACCTGGGTGAGATGGAGGACCGCGTCCAGTCCGTCGGCGTCCACCGACTTGATCGAGGTGAGGTCACCGAAGAGTGCGGAGTTCTTCTGCTTCTGGGCCCGTTCGATGGCGGCCTTCACCGCTGCCGCGTCGACCGGCTCACCGTCGCTGAACTTCAGGTCGGGCCGCAGATGGAAGGTGATCTGGTCGCCCTTGGCGTTGTACTCCCAGCTCTTGGCCAGGTCGGGCACGGCCTTGCCGGTCGCGTCCGTGCGGGTCAACGAGGCGTACACCAGGGCGAGTTCACGGAACTGGGCGCCACTGCCGCTGACCACCGGGTCCCAGTGGGTGGGGAAGTACGAGGAGGCCCACTTCAGCGTGGCGGTCCCGCCGGCTGTGGAGGTCTCCCCGCCGCAGGCACTGAGCGCGGGGACGAGCACGGTGGCGAGGGCGGTCCCCAGGGCGGCGGCACGCAGTCGGGAAGGCCGGAAGGCCGCCCGGTTTCTGCGTGGCGTGAGTCGTCCGGACATCTTTGCTTCTTTCTTCGAGGGCTCCCGGCCGCGCCGGGGCAGCGGAGAGGGAGCGAGGGAGGTGCACCCGGGGACCGGGCACCACGCGTACCGGGGTGACGGACATGCCGGTGCGGCTTCGAGGCGCACGAGGGGACGGCACGTCCAGGACGGGAGGCGCGGGCGGATCGCGGGGAAGACCGGGATACGAGGCAGGGAGGGGGCGACGAAGCGCGAAGGGCGCGGCGCGAACGGACGGGTGCCGACCGGCGAGGCGGTGGGGCGCCGGTACCTACGGGAGCGGAGTCAGGCGCCTGTGGTCCGGGAACGGCGTATCAGCGACAGAGAGCGCTACAGGTGCGCCGCAGGTCCACGTAGCGGCACACCACACCGGGGTGCGTCGTGAGCATGTTCCACATCCTGGAGGTGATCGTCGGCGGCTGTCAATGGACACCAATTGGTGTCTCATTGGGCGGGACGGTCTGACCGCTGGTCAGAGGCCTGTCAGGGCACGGAGGGAGCGCCGCGGCCGACCGCGGGGTGCACCGCGGCCTCCTCCGGGTGCAGCCACAGCGGGCCGTTGCCGGTGTCGACACGGACGGCACCGGCCGGCGGCCACGAGCCGCCGCCGGTCAGCAGGGCGCGCTCCGGTTCGGTCAGGGTCCGATAGCGCGCGAGCGCCTCCGCCGGGTCGAGCGCCGCGGGCGCGCGCAGCAGCCCCGGGCCGAGTTCGGACACGGCCGAGACGTACTCCTCGTACGGCCGCCAGCCCGGCACCGCACGGTGTCCGGCGGCGCCGCGCACCAGCAACGTCGGCAGCGTGTACCGGCGTTGACCGTCGGAGGTCTCCTTGGCGGCGCCGGGATGAGGCGACGGGTGGCCGTGCACCGACAGCACCTCGTCGACCGGGCGCCGCGCCTCGGCCCGGTCGGCGCGCACCCGTTCCAGCACGTCCGCCGACGCCGCGTCGGTCGCGAGCCGGCCGGCATCCAGGCCGGGTACACCCGACGCCGCGGACAGTGCCGACGCGGGGGTGTCCGCAGGATCCCCGAGCACGAACACGCTCTCCCGCAGCCGCCGCAGCACCCGGTCCGCCACCTCGGCGCCCTGCGCCTCGGCTGCCTTGGCGACCAGCGAGGCCGGCCACGAACTCGCGGCCAGGCGCCGCAGGCGAACGGCCCGCGGGGCATGGGTGTGGGCGCTGACGTCCTCGACGTAGCGCGCGTACCAGGCGGTTTCCGCGGCGGGGTCGGGCGCGGGGTCGTCGTCGTGGTCGAAGAGGATGCAGTACGCCCGGCGCCAACGGACCCGCCCCGCGAGCGCAGCGCGAAGCCGGCGGAACACCGGTTCCGAACCCCAGGCCCAGGGACACAGCGGATCGGTGAACTCGACGACTTCGAGGACTTCGGCGACTTCCGCGGCCTCGGCGGCGAGGCGGTGCCCATCGGCCGTCATGCGGCTCCCCGGCGGCTCAGCTGCTTGCTCGGCGCCCGCGCGTCGGTCGTGGCGGGCAACAGGGTGGCGATGGTCGTACCGCCCAGGACGGCGGCGGCTTCGGCCTCGATACGACGCCACATCCCGGGCAGGCCGGAAGCGGGTTCGGGATAGTCGAGTCCGGCCAGGGGTTCACCGCGCAGGGTGATCAACTCACCGTCCACAGCGCGGGAGACGTCCAGGAGCGTGATCTCGTCGGCGGGCCGGCCGAGCCAGTACCCGCCCTCGCAGCCGCGCTGGCTGCGCACCAGACCGGCTCTGCGCAGCTCGCCCACCACGGACTTCAGGAACCGGAACGGGATCTGCTGCGAGGAGGCGATCGCCTCGCACGTGAGCGGACGGGCAGGTTCGCAGGCGAGCTCCAGCAGAGCCCGCGTGGCGTAGTCCGCCTTCGCGGAGATATGCATGCGCACATCATGCCCGACGCAGGCCCCGCCACGAGGACCTCCATCGGTTCCCCTCATACATTGCGGAAACATTGCCGCAGGTGAAGGGCAATGGATACCTCTTGACATCCTTTTCGGGACGGCTCTAGCGTCCCCCACCATGAGCGAGCCGTTGACAACCCCCGGCGAAGGTTTCCACCCCCATCTCCACGACGCCGCAGGACAGCCGGCAGCCCCCCTGCGCACCCGCCTGCACCACATCCGCGCCGGCGCCCTCGACGGCGACACGGCGCAGAGCGGCGGCATGCGCAGATTCGCCGCGGTGAGCGGCAAGACGGTCGGCTCCGAGAAACTGTGGATGGGCCAGACCCACGTAGCCCCCTCCACCTCCTCCTCCGACCACCACCACGGCGAGTCCGAGACCGCCATCTACGTGGTGAGCGGACACCCCGAGTTCGTCTTCCTCGACGACGCGGGCCCGGAGCCGGAGGAGGTACGCCTGCGCACCTCCCCAGGGGACTACATCTTCGTCCCCCCGTTCGTGCCGCACCGCGAGGAGAACCCGGACCCGGCCGAGGAGGCCGTGGTGGTGATCGCACGCAGCACACAGGAGGCGATCGTGGTGAACCTTCCGGGGCTGTATGCGCTGGGGGCAGTGGAGACCTGAGGACCGGCTCGCGGCTCGCTCCGCCACCCGTTCCGTCGTGTAGGCGACGATGGTGAACTGAGCTGGGCGGCTGCTCAGTTGACAGGACGCCGTCCCAGGACGGAAGCGGACCACGGCCGGCTGCCGGGGTGGCATGACATTCCTCGACCGCACGTGGCGCGAGGGTCCAGGCCCCTCCGGCGCGCTGGACGAGACCGTGGTCGGCGAGACACATCAGGGTCCGGTGGGTGGTGGCGCGGGAGACCGAGGACGTACCGACGAGGGCGGCGTTCGGTCGGCGCCTCAGGGCAGTGACACCGTGCAAGCTGTGGTGACCACCATGTCAGGGAGGTGGCGTTGGGGGGAGAGGACGCCGCGCAGGCGCGATGTGGCCCCCGACAGCGGCCGACGATCCGCGCCTGTCACTCGTAGAGTTGCCACATGACTGACGACCTGAGCGTTGTCCTCGACCGACTCGACGCGTGGCTGGAGGCCAACGCGCCCGCCGACCACGCCGCTCTGAACCCGCCGGCGACGCGGGAGGACATCGATGCCGTCGCCGAGCGCCGGTTCCTCCTGCATCCCGATCTGGTGGCGTGGTTGGAACGGCACGACGGGGTCACCGCCACGAAGGGGCACAACGGCCCCGGCGTCATTCTCCCCGAGGGCTTCATCTTGCACACCGCCGCGGGAATGCGTGCCGGTCAACGAGCCCTGGAGGAGGCGATCGCCGAATGGGTCGACGAAAACGAGTCGGAGGAACCGGAGTTCCGGGACATCTATGACGGGGTGTACGGGTACGCGTTCCATGTTCGATGGGTTCCGATCGCCACCGACCTCACCGGAGGCAAGCTCATCGTCGACCACCGTGAGGGAGACCGGTTCGGGAACGTGCTCTACGGTCTGCAAGCCGGGGACACCGAGGGTCCGGTGAAAGTATGGGACAGCCTGTCGCACATGTTTCGAGATCTTCTCGTGGCCCTGACCGAGGGTACGGACATTCGGCTGCCCGGCTATGCCGACCCGGTGAGACCGCGGCTCTCCGGCAGTGATGACCGTGCCTTCGTCCTCTGGGAGTAGGGCAGGGCGGCGGGGGGGGGGGGGGGCGCGGGGGGGCGCCCCGCCGCCCCGGGGGGGGGGGGGGAGCGGGGGGAGAACCCCCGATCAGAGGGGC
>NZ_JBEXLP010000057.1:0-48107 GCF_040610035.1 Streptomyces sp. NPDC004542 | reverse complement strand
GCCGTCGTCGAGACCAAGACCTACGGCTGCACGTACCTCTTCCTCGGCTCCCCCAGCCTTCGGCCGGGGGGACCCCCAGAGCACGCACCTGACGCCGCGCGGCCGCCCTCCGGGCGACGACGGGAAGGGTCAGACAGGCCCTAGGACCCTGGGGGCCCGGCGGTTCACCGACCGGCAGACGTGACAGGGGCGACCACCTCCCGGTGGCCGCCCCTCGCGCATGCCGCGAAGCCCGTGCCCCGTACCCGCCGCAGGGGCTCAGCCCTGCCCGCCCGACGCCCCGCGCGGCGCGGGCCGGGCCGCCGCCATCCGCGCGCCGAGCGACGCCCACCAGGCCGAAGCCGCCCACAGCACCCGTACGGCCGAGCGCGGCAGGAACAGTGCCCGCAACCGCGTACGCCCGCTCACCGTGCTCTCCAGCGCCGCGCTCACCCGGCGCACGTCCTCCGCCAGCCCCGCCGCCGGGCGCGGCCGGGGGGCGTAGAGGACCTGCTCCACCGCGTCCGCCACCCGGTGCACCGCCGCCCCCGCCACCGGGTCCAGCCGCCCGAGCCGGACGATCCGGGCGGCCGCCCTGCGCGGGGTCTGCGACTCGTCGGGCAGGATGCCGAAGTCCCATGCGGTGTCGGTCAGTTCCTGCCAGGCCGCCAGCGTGTGCGCCGCCGCGCCCTCCTCGGTACGGGCATGCGCCCCCAGCCGTACCCCGCGCAGGCGGGCCCGCCACAGCATCGGCGTGAACGGGACCAGCGCGACGGCGAGCCCGCCGAACACCCACAGCGCGTACGCCCACCACGGCCGGGAACGCGGTTGCCCCTGCGGCACGGCCTGCGCGGCCGGGCCGCCGCACCCCTCGAGCTTGCGTTCCTGGACCGTGCAGCTCTCGCTCGGGGAGACCGGCGCGGCGGGTGCCGCGCTCTCCGTCCGCGAGGGCCGCACCTGGTCCGGAAGACTGCTGCCGGGCGTGTCCGAGACGGTGTACGACGGTGTCGTGCCCCGGGTCGGGGTCGGCTCGAAACGGGTCCAGCCCACGCCTTCGAAGTACAGCTCCGGCCAGGCGTGCGCGTCCTTCAGGCCGACCGACACCGAGCCGTCCGCCTGCGGGGACCCGGGCGCGAAGCCCACCGCCACCCGGGCCGGGATACCCAGCGTGCGGGCCATCGCGGCCATCGCGAAGGAGAAGTGCACGCAGAAGCCCTGCTTCTGCTCCAGGAACTTCGCTATGGCGTTCGGGCCCCGTCCGACCTCCACCCGGGTGTCGTACTGGAAGCCGCCGTTCACCGAGAAGTAGTCCTGGAGCTTGACCGCCTCCTCGTAGTGGCTCGACGCGCCCTCGGTGACCTCCTCGGCGGTCCTCGCCACCACCTTGGGCAGCGAGGACGGCACCTTGGTGTACTCCCGCAGCAGGGCCGCCGGCGGTTGTCCGGCCGCGGTCAGCTGCTCGGCCGTCGGCTGCACGTCCACGCTGGTCACCGCGTACGTCGCGCCGCGCGTGGTCTGACCGTGGTCGCCGACGAGCGTCATACCGACCGGCTCGTACCGCCAGTTGCCGCCGATCCGCACGCTGCTCGGCGGGTACGGCATCGGCAGCCAGTCCTGGGCGTACCAGTCCGCCGCCGTGATCGTGGTCCGGACACTGCCGCGCCTGATCCCGGGACCGAGGCCGACCGGCGTGGGGAACTGGTCCGGCACGCCGACGATGTGCCGCTGGGACGGCTTCCAGGTGGTGCCGTCGAAGTCGTCCAGGGAGACGATCCGCAGGTACAGGTCCGAGACGTCGTTCGTGCTCGTCCTCACCGACAGCACCTGGCGGTCCTGGTCCACGTTCAGACTGTCGCGCAACGACACCAGCGGATTCACCGCGGAGATCGTGCCGCCGGACCCGTTGCCCGCCCCGATGCCCGTCCCGGCGGCGTCCAGCAGGCCGCCGCTCATCTCGGGCAGGGTCCACGGCACCAGCAGCGCCACGCCCAGCGCGACCACGCCGATGCGGTGCCCCGTGCGGACCGGCGCCACCGCCCGGTCCCGCGCCTGACCGGGGGTACGCGGCACGCCGCCGAAGAACCGGCCCCACTGCGAGAGCCGGTCGCGGCTCTCGGCGAGCAGCAGCAGCAGATAGCCCGCCGCGGCGATCACGAACCACAGCCCCTCGGCGCCGCCGTCGGACAGGCCGGCGGCGACCGAGTACAGGGCGAGCAGCGGCAGACCCGCCGGGGCCGCGCTGCGGAAGGACACCGCCAGGGTGTCCACCAGCAGACCGATGACCAGGACGCCGGCGACCAGCATCAGCCGGATCCCGTCGGTCAGCGGCGCCGGTATCGCATACCGGCTGACGTCGTCCGAGCCCTGCTGGAGCAGGCCGGCCAGATACCGGAAGGCCTCGGGTCCGGGTATCAGCCCGGCGAACGCCTGCTGACGGGCGAAGACCAGGGTCAGCAGCAGCAGCGAAACCAGGGCCTGCGCCGCCATGGTCAGCGGCCGGGCCAGCGGCACCCGCCGGGTCGCCGCGCCGACGCCCGTCTGCACCGCCACCAGGAAGGCCGCCTGGGGCAGCCACGTCGTCCCGTCCACCAGGGGCAGCAGCGCGCACGACGTCATCAGCGTGGCCGCCGCGGCGAACAGGGCCAGCCGGGAGCGCCCGCTCATGACAGTTCCTCCCCGCCGGTCCTCACAGTGCCTCCCCGCCGCCCACCGCGGCCGCGTCCCGGCGGTCGTGGTCCGCCTGGCGCCACAGGTCGTCCAGACCGGCGCCGCGCGGCGCGCTCACGGTGGTCCAGCCGGCCTCGCGCAGCATCCGCAGGCTCTCACCGTGCGGATCCGCCGGGCCGGGGACGTCGGTCGGCTCGCGCAGCCAGGTGTCGCCGTCCAGCAGGAAGGCGATCGCGCCACCGCTGCGCCGGCGCATCTTGGCGACCACCGTGGCCTGTTCCTCGTCGATGTCGCCCAGGAACGCCACCAGCAGCCCTTCGCTGCCGCCGCGCAGCACGTCGTAAGCGCGGGACAGGCCCCCGCCGTCCGAGTGGTCGATCACCGCGAGCGTGTCCATCATCAGCCCGGCCGCGTCCGCCGTCTCCTGGCTCGCTCCGGCGAACCCGTCGGCGCCTTCACCGGGGACCACGCTGCCGGTGTCCGTCAGCAGCCGTACCGAGAAGCCGCGTTCGAGCATGTGCACCAGCACGGACGCCGCGCCGGCCACCGCCCACTCGAAGGCAGAGTCCGGGCCGGCGCCCGCATAGGCGATGCCCCGGGTGTCCAGCAGCACCGTGCAGCGGGAGCGCTGCGGCTGCTCCTCTCGGCGTACCATCAGCTCGCCGTAGCGGGCGGTGGAGCGCCAGTGCACACGGCGCAGGTCGTCACCGTGGCGGTATCCGCGCGGGATCACGTCGTCCTCGCCCGCCAGCGCCGGCGAGCGCTGCCGGCCGTCGCCGTAGCCCTTGGCCTCGCCGCTCAGCCGCACCGGCGGCAGCGGCTCGACGCGCGGGATCACCGTCAGGGTGTCGTACGAGGAGAAGGAGCGAGTGAGTTCGCACATCCCGAAGGGGTCCGTCAGGCGCAGTTGCAGCGGGCCCAGCGGATAGCGGCCGCGCAGGTCCGAGCGGACCCGGTAGGACACCTCGCGCCGGCCACCCGGCTCCAGCCGGTCCAGGACGAAGCGCGGCCGCGGCCCCAGGACGTACGGCACCCGGTCCTGGAGCATCAGCAGACCGGTGGGCAGCCGTGAGACGTTGTCCACCCGCAGATGCACCCGGGCCTCGCTGCCGGCGGGCACCCGCGAGGGGGCGAGCCGGCGGCTGCCCGCGACCCGGTAGCGCGTGCGGTGCAGGACGGCCACGCAGATCAGCGGCAGGACGGCCAGCAGCACCCCGACCCGGAGCAGGTCGCTCTGGCCGAGCACGAACGCGCAGATCACCGCGGCGACACCGGCGGCCAGGAAGGACCGGCCGCGCGTGGTCAGCCCGGCCAGGGCCGTACGGATGCCGCCCCGCTCCCCGCGGTCCGCCTCCGTCTGCCCCGCCCCCCCGGCGGTCATCACAGCCTCCGCGGGGGCTGCGAGGGATAGGCCGGCACTCCCCGGCCGAGTCCGAGGCCGCCCTGCGGCGCCGCCGTGGGCACCGGCGTGCCCTGCAGGATCTCCTGCACGACCTGCTCCGAGGTGCGCCGGTTGAGCTGGGCCTGCGCCGTGGGCAGCAGCCGGTGGGCCAGCACGGCCACGGCGAGGGCCTGCACGTCGTCCGGGAGGGCGTACTCCCGCCCGCTGAGGGCGGCGGACGCCTTCGCCGCGCGCAGCAGGTGCAGCGTCGCGCGCGGGGAGGCCCCGAGTCTGAGGTCGGTGTGGGTGCGGGTGGCGGCGACCAGGTCGACCGCGTACCGCCGGACCGGTTCGGCGACGTGGACGTTGCGCACCGCCTCGATCAGCTTGAGGATCTCGTGCGCGTGCGCGACCGGCTGGAGGTCCTCCAGCGGTGAGATCCCGCCGTGCACGTCGAGCATCTGCAGCTCGGCCTCGGCGCTGGGGTAACCGACGGAGACACGGGCCATGAAGCGGTCGCGCTGGGCCTCGGGCAGCGGGTAGGTGCCCTCCATCTCGACCGGGTTCTGGGTGGCCACCACCATGAAGGGGCTGGGCAGTTCGTAGGTCTGCCCGTCGATCGTGACCTGCCGCTCCTCCATCGACTCCAGCAGGGCGGACTGGGTCTTCGGCGAAGCGCGGTTGATCTCGTCGCCGATCACGATCTGCGCGAAGACGGCACCCGGCTTGAACTCGAAGTCGCGTCGCTGCTGGTCCCAGATGGACACGCCGGTGATGTCCGAGGGCAGCAGGTCGGGTGTGAACTGGATGCGCCGTACCGAACAGTCGATGGACCGTGCCAGCGCCTTGGCGAGCATCGTCTTGCCCACCCCGGGAACGTCCTCGATCAGAAGATGCCCCTCGGCGAGCAGTACGGTCAGCGAAAGCCGTACGACCTCGGGCTTGCCCTCGATCACTCCTTCCACCGAACTGCGGATCCGCTCCACGGTGGCGGTCAGATCTGTAAGGCTCGCTCGATCGTCATAGGTCGTCACCCGGCCCTCCTCGGCCCGTTCTTACAAGGACCGACGCGCTGCGTGGCCCACCCCGAAACACGGACACCGCGCGGGGGTCCCGCGCGACGTCGCACCCCGCATTCTTGCCGCCGTTACCGTTTCGTGTCACTCGCCTGTGGACAACTGCCCGCACTATGTCGGCCTTGCGGTCTTTTCAGCCAGATTTTCGAGGTCGGGCGACGGGGTGGTTCCGGGGCGGGCGGTCCGGTCAGGCCGCGTCGACCTCGCGCAGCAGGCCCGTCCTGACGTCGAAGACGAAGCCCCGCACGTCGTCGGTGTGCAGCAGGAACGGTGAGGTGCGCACCCGCTGCATCGACTGCCGTACGTCCTGGTCGACGTCCCGGAAGGACTCCACCGCCCACGCCGGGCGCTGGCCGACCTCCAGCTCCAGCTCGTTGCGGAAGTCCTCGGTGAGGGACTCCAGGCCGCAGTTGGTGTGGTGGATGAGGACGATGCTGCGCGTCCCCAGCTTGCGCTGGCTGATGGTGAGGGACCGGATCACGTCGTCGGTGACCACACCGCCCGCGTTGCGGATGGTGTGACAGTCGCCGAGTTCGAGGCCGAGCGCGGCGTGCAGATCGAGCCGGGCGTCCATGCAGGCCACCACGGCGACGTGCAGGACCGGCTGGGCGTCCATGCCGGGATCCGTGAAAGCGGAGGCGTACCGCTTGTTGGCCCCGACGAGGCGGTCGGTGACCCTGCCGCCTTCCCTCATGGCGCCTTCGGATCCAGTGTGAGCTGCTGCGGAAGTCGTCATAGTCACGACGTTACAAGTGCGGAGCTCGGGTGGCCTGCTGTGCAACGGCACAAAGAACGTCATCGTGGCTTGTTGTGAGCTAACCCACACGGAGGGCAAAACGGGGCCGGACGGGTGATTCCCGTCGAATTGTGCCCCGGTCCGGGATGCGGTACGCGACGCGCAGGCCGGTTGATTGACCGCGAGACACGGTGGACTAAAGTGACGCGAAGCGGGAGGCGACGCACTCCCTGCTGGATCGACTTACCCGCGCGGCCCGTACGCACGGCCCGGCCTCCTCCCGCTCCCGGTCGGCTGACGCCTCCGGCGCCGGCAGGCCTCCCCTTCACGAGCGGGCGGGGACCCGGCGGTGCGTGCGGCCGCGCCGCACAGGAGAGGCCCTCGGAATGAATGGGCGCGAAGCGCTTCCGCAGAAGGGTGGTGGCGGGCGACGGGAGGGCCACAGTCGACACGTCCCCGTGATGCTCCAGCGGTGCCTGGACCTGCTGGCGCCCGCCCTGGAGCGGCCGGGAGCGGTGGTCGTCGACTGCACCCTCGGGCTCGGTGGCCACAGCGAGGCCCTGCTGACCAGGTTCCCCGAGGCCCGGCTCGTCGCCCTCGACCGCGACAAGGAGGCCCTGCGCCTGTCCGGCGAGCGGCTGGCGCCCTACGGGGACCGGGCCACGCTGGTCCACGCCGTGTACGACGAGCTGCCCGACGTGCTCGACCGGCTCGGCGTCCCGCGCGTCCAGGGCGTGCTGTTCGACCTCGGTGTCTCCTCCATGCAGCTCGACGAGGCCGACCGCGGCTTCGCCTACGCCCAGGACGCCCCGCTGGACATGCGCATGGACCAGACGACCGGCCTGAGCGCCGCCGAGGTCCTCAACACCTACCCGGCCGGCGAACTCGTGCGGATCCTGCGCGCTTACGGCGAGGAGAAGCAGGCCAAACGGATCGTCTCCGCCATCGTCCGCGAGCGCGAGAAGGAGCCGTTCAGCAACAGCGCGCGGCTGGTGGAACTGATCCGCGACGCCCTGCCGCAGGCCGCCAAGCGCACCGGCGGCAACCCGGCCAAGCGCACCTTCCAGGCCCTGCGCATCGAGGTCAACGGCGAACTCGCCGTGCTGGAGCGGGCCGTCCCGGGCGCGGTGAAAGCCCTCGCGGTGGGCGGCCGGATCGCCGTCCTGTCGTACCACTCGCTCGAGGACCGCCTGGTCAAGCAGGTGTTCGCGGCCGGCGCCGCCACCACCGCGCCGCCCGGCCTGCCGGTCGTCCCCGAGCGCTACCAGCCGCGGCTCAAGCTGCTCACGCGCGGTGCCGAACTTCCCACCGAGGAAGAGATCGCCGAGAACCGCCGCGCCGCTCCGGCACGGCTGCGCGGGGCCGAGCGCATCAGGGAGGACGTCGAGTGAGCGAGCCGGGTCGGTCGGTTCCCCGGACTCACCGGAGGGCAAGTGAGTAGGAAACCGGAACTGAGGGGGCGGGCGGCCCGGCTCGCACAGCTTTTCCCGGCCGGCCCGGGACAGGCGGCGCGCACCCCGTTCGTGCTCCTCGTCGTCCTGCTCCTCGGCGGCGGCCTCATCGGTCTGCTCGTGCTGAACTCCGCGCTCAGCGAGGGATCGTTCAAGCTCGACGACCTGGAGAAGCAGACCAAGAACCTCACCGACCAGCAACAGGCCCTCCAACGGGACATCGACGCCTACTCCGCCCCCGACGCCCTCCAGCGCCGCGCCCGTGAACTCGGCATGGTGCCCGGCGGAGACCCGGCGTTCCTCGATCCCGACGGCACCGTCAAGGGCGTCCCCAGCCCGGCCGCCGCGGACGTGTCCGCCGATCCCGCCCTCCTGCTGCCGGCCGACCCCACCGCCGCGTCCGCCTCCGGCTCCCCGCCCCCCGCGACGACCCGGCCCCCGGCACAGGCCCAGCCCGCCCCCCAGTCCCCGGCCTCGGTACCGGCAGTCCTCCAGCCCGCCTCGACCTCGACCCCCGGCAGGTGACGGAAGTGTCCGACAGGGAACCCCCGCGCCGCCGCGTGCCCGGTCCCGTGAAGCCGCCCGGCCCCCGCAAGGCCGGTGGCGTGAGCGGGGCGGGGCGTCCGGGACCCGGCGCCCGTCCGGTCCGCCGCCCGCCCCGGGCCGGCCGGCCCAAGCCGCCGGCCCCGCACACCATCCGGCTCGGCAGCCCGCGCCCCCGCCTGCGCATGATGAGCCTCGCGCTCACCCTGGTGCTGACCGCCTTCGTCGTACGCCTGCTCCAGGTGCAGGGCGTCGAGGCGAGCGCGTACACCGCCAAGGCCGAGCAGAACCGCTACGTCGTGCACACCCTGGCCGCCGAGCGCGGCGGGATCACCGACCGCAACGGGGTGGCCCTGGCGATCAGCGAGGACGCCTACGACATCACGGCCGACCCCACGATGTTCACCCGCAAGCAGCTGAAGATCGGCGACGGTCCGGAACAGGCGGCCGCCCTGCTGGCCCCGATCCTCGGCCAGGACCAGGCCGACCTGGTGCGCAAGCTGCGGCCCGCGAACAAGAACCTGCGCTATGTGAAGCTGGCGAGCCGTCAGACCCCGGAGGTCTGGAACCAGATCAAGGACATCAGGTCCGCGCTCACCGACAAGGCGGCCGAGGACCACTCCACCGTCAACGTCCTCGCCGGCGTCTTCTCCGACCCCAGCAGCAAGCGCGTGTACCCCAACGGCGACCTGGCCGCCGGGATACTGGGCTGGGTCAATGCCGACGGCAAGGGTGGCGGAGGCGTCGAGCAGCAGCTGAACGAGGCGCTCACCGGCAAGGACGGCAAGGTCCGCTACGCCCAGTCCGGCGGCCGCCAGATCCCCACCGCGGGCTCCACCGAGACGCCCGCCGTGCCCGGCGCCGACGTCGAGCTCACCATCGACCGCGACATCCAGTGGGCCGCCCAGAACGCCATCACCGAGCAGGTGAAGAAGTCCGGGGCCGACCGCGGCTACGTGATCGTCCAGGACACCCGCACCGGCGAGATCCTGGCCATGGCCAACGCTCCCGGTTTCGACCCCAACGACCTGGCGAAGGCCGACGGCGCAGCGATGGGCAACGCGGCCGTCCAGGACGTCTACGAGCCCGGCTCCACCGCCAAGATCATGTCGATGGCGGCCATCCTGGAGGAGAACGCCGCCACCCCGCTGACCCACGTCGTCGTGCCCAACCGGCTGCACCGCGGCGACCGGCTCTTCTCGGACGACATGGACCACCCGACCTGGTACCTCACGCTCAACGGCGTACTGGCCAGGTCCAGCAACATCGGCACCATCCTGGCCACCGGCCAGCTCGGCAGGACCCAGCCGCAGGCCAACAAGGTCCTCTACTCCTATCTGCGCAAATTCGGCATCGGCGGCGCCACCGGACTCGGCTTCCCCGGCGAGACCAAGGGCATCCTGGCCCCGGCCGGCACGTGGTCGACGTCGCAGCAGTACACGATTCCCTTCGGCCAGGGCTTCTCCCTCAGCGCCATGCAGGCCGCCTCCGTCTACTCGACCATCGCCAACGGCGGCGTCCGCGTCCAGCCGACCCTGGTGCGCGGCGAGAAGGGCGCCGACGGCCGCTTCACCCCCGCGCAGAAGCCCAAGAAGAGCCGGGTGATCAGCGAGAAGACCGCCAAGACCCTTGCCCGGATGCTGGAGTCGGTCGTGGACGACGAGCACGGCACCGGCATCAGGGCCCGGATCCCGGGGTACCGGGTGGCCGGCAAGACCGGCACGGCCAACCGTGTCGATCCGGCCACCGGAAGGTACCGCGGCTACACCTCGTCGTTCGCCGGATTCGCACCCGCGGACAACCCGCGCATCACCGTCTACTGCGCGATCCAGAACGCCACTAAGGGCAGCTACTTCGGCGGTCAGATCTGCGGCCCGATCTACAAGCAGGTGATGGAGTTCGCGCTCAAGACCCTGCAGGTCCCGCCGACCGGAGCCAAGCCCGCGAACCTGCCCGTCGACTTCAAGCCCTGATCAGGAACGATTCCCGTGAAACCGATCACTCCCGGCCCCGGGAGCCCCGATGCCTCCCCGCCCTCGCCCGCCCGTCTCCCGTCACCGCCCTCGCCGGACCGCGCTGCGCGCGGGCTCCCCTTTGGCTCCGGAGCGGGTACGCCCGGTACGCTCACCGCCGTGCCACACGCTGATCAGTCCCAAACCACCCAGAAGGGCGCTTCCGTGACCTATCCGGGACCGCCGCGACCGGTTCAGGTCTCCGCCACACCCCTCGCGGAGCTCGCCGATCAGCTGGGTGTCGAACGCCCGGAGAGCGCCGCGCGGGTCACGGGCATCACCCACGACTCGCGCGCCGTCCGCCCCGGCGACCTGTACGCCGCCCGACCCGGCGAGCGCGTGCACGGCGCCGACTTCGTCACCCAGGCCGCCGGCCTGGGCGCAGTCGCGGTCCTGACCGACCCGACCGGCGCCGAGCGCGCCGCGGCGACCGGACTGCCGGTCCTGGTCGTGGACGACCCGCGGGCGTGCACGGGCGAACTGGCGGCCACGATCTACGGCCACCCCGGCCGGGACCTGCTCCAGATCGGCATCACCGGCACCTCCGGCAAGACCACCACCGCCTACCTCGTCGAGGGCGGTCTGAAGACGGTGCGGTCCACCGGGCTGATCGGCACGGTCGAGATGCGCATCGGCGACGAACGCATCAAGTCCGAGCGCACCACCCCCGAGGCCACCGACCTCCAGGCACTGTTCGCGGTGATGCGCGAGCGGGGTGTCGAGGCGGTCGCCATGGAGGTCTCCAGCCACGCCCTGGTCCTCGGCCGGGTCGACGGCTGCGTGTTCGACATCGCCGTCTTCACCAACCTCAGCCCGGAGCACATGGAGTTCCACTCCGGCATGGAGGACTACTTCCAGGCCAAGGCGCAGCTCTTCACGCCGGAACGCAGCAGGCTCGGCGTGGTCAACGCCGACGACGAGTACGGCCGCCGGCTCGTCCGGGAGGCGACCGTCCCGGTGGTCACCTTCTCCGCCGAGGGCCACCCCGACGCCGACTGGCGCGCCGAGGACGTCCAGGTCGGCCCGCTGGACTCGACGTTCACCGTGCTCGGCCCGAACGGCGAGCGGATCGCCGCCAGGTCGCCGCTGCCGGGGCCCTTCAACGTGGCGAACACCCTCGCCGCCGTCGTCGCCCTCGCCGCCGCCGGCCTGGACCCGCAGGCCGCCGCCGACGGCATCGCCGCCGTGCCGGGCGTGCCGGGCCGTCTGGAACGGGTGGACGCCGGACAGCCGTACCTGGCGGTCGTCGACTACGCCCACAAGACCGACGCGGTCGAGTCGGTGCTCAAGGCCCTGCGCAAGGTCACCAAGGGCCAGTTGCACGTCGTCCTCGGCTGCGGCGGCGACCGGGACACCACCAAACGCGCCCCGATGGGCGCCGCCGTCGCCCGGCTCTCCGACACCGCCGTACTCACCTCCGACAACCCCCGCTCCGAGGACCCGCTCGCGATCCTGGCCACCATGCTCCAGGGCGCGGCCTCCGTGCCCGCGCACCAGCGCGGCGAGGTGCTGCTCTTCGAGGACCGAGCCGCCGCGATCGCCGCCGCCGTCGGCCGGGCGCGGCCCGGGGACACCGTGCTGGTCGCCGGCAAGGGCCACGAGCAGGGCCAGGACATCGCCGGCGTGATCCGTCCCTTCGACGACCGCCAGGTGCTTCGCGAAGCTATCCAGAAGACCCAGGGATGAACTTGTGATCGCCCTCTCCCTCGCCGAGATCGCAGCAGTCGTCGGCGGGCAGACGCACGACATACCGGATCCATCCGTCCAGGTCACCGGGCCAGTGGTCCGGGACTCCAGGGAGGCGGTCCCGGGCAGCCTGTTCGTCGCCTTCGTCGGCGAGCGCGTCGACGGCCACGACTTCGCCGCGCAGGTCGTGGCCGCGGGCTCGGTCGCCGTCCTGGCGTCCCGGCCCGTCGGGGTGCCCTCGATCGTCGTCGAGGACGTGCAGACCGCCCTCGGCGCCCTCGCCCGGCACGTCGTACGCCGGCTCGGCGCGACCCTCGTCGCCCTCACCGGCTCCGCGGGCAAGACCAGCACCAAGGACCTCATCGCCCAGGTGCTCCGGCGCAAGGCGCCGACGGTGTTCACCCCGGGCTCGCTCAACAACGAGATCGGGCTGCCCCTGACCGCCCTGTCCGCCACCGAGGAGACGCGCTTCCTGGTGCTGGAGATGGGCGCCCGGGGCATCGGCCACATCCGCTACCTCACCGAGCTCACCCCGCCGCGGATCGGCCTCGTACTCAACGTCGGCACCGCCCACATCGGCGAGTTCGGCGGCCGTGAGCAGATCGCGCAGGCCAAGGGCGAACTCGTCGAGGCCCTGCCCGCCGCCGGGGACGGCGGGGTCGCGGTCCTCAACGCCGACGATCCGTTGGTCCGGGCCATGGCCTCCCGTACCCAGGCGAAGGTGATCCTTTTCGGAGAGTCGGCCGAAGCGGACGTACGGGCCGAGAACGTGCGACTCACGGACAGCGGACAGCCCGCATTCAGGCTTCACACACCCTCCGGTGCAAGCGATGTGACCATGCGCCTGTACGGTGAGCATCACGTGTCGAACGCGCTCGCCGCGGCCGCCGTCGCCCATGAGCTGGGCATGTCCGCGGAAGAGATCGCCACCGCGCTCTCCGAGGCGGGCTCCCTCTCCCGCTGGCGCATGGAGGTCACCGAGCGCCCGGACGGCGTGACCATCGTCAACGACGCCTACAACGCCAACCCCGAGTCCATGCGGGCCGCGCTGCGCGCGCTCGCGGCCATGGGCCAGGGGCGGCGGACCTGGGCGGTGCTCGGCAAGATGGCCGAGCTCGGGGACGAGGCGCTTGCCGAGCACGACGCGGTCGGACGGCTCGCCGTCCGGCTCAACGTCAGCAAGCTCGTCGCGGTCGGGGGGATCGAAGCCTCCTGGTTGCAACTGGGCGCATATAACGAGGGTTCGTGGGGTGAGGAGTCGGTGCACGTGTCCGACGCACAGGCGGCGGTCGACCTGTTGCGCAGCGAGTTGCGCCCGGGGGACGTCGTGCTCGTGAAGGCGTCCCGTTCGGTGGGGCTGGAGGGCGTTGCCCAGGCACTGCTCGAGGCCGGTGCCGAGGGTGAGGTTGCCGCCCGATGATGAAGCAGATCCTGTTCGCAGGTGTCATTGGCCTCTTCCTGACCCTGATCGGCACCCCGCTGCTGATCAAGCTGCTGGCCCGCAAGGGCTACGGCCAGTACATCCGCGACGACGGCCCGCGCGAGCACGCCAGCAAGCGCGGTACGCCGACCATGGGTGGTATCGCGTTCATCCTGGCGACGATCGCCGCGTACTTCCTGTCGAAGCTGATCACCGGGTACCCGCCCACCTACTCGGGTCTGCTGGTCCTCGGCCTGATGTTCGGCATGGGCCTGGTGGGCTTCCTCGACGACTACATCAAGATCGTCAAGCGGCGTTCCCTGGGCCTGCGGGCCAAGGCGAAGATGGCGGGCCAGCTGCTCGGCGGCATCGCCTTCGCCGTGCTCTCGCTCCAGTTCTCCGACTCCCGCGGCAACACCCCGGCCTCCACCAAGCTGTCGTTCATCACCGACTTCGGCTGGTCGATCGGCCCGGTGCTGTTCGTGGTCTGGGCGCTGTTCATGATCCTCGCGATGTCGAACGGCGTGAACCTCACCGACGGTCTGGACGGTCTGGCCACCGGCGCCTCCGTGCTCGTCTTCGGCGCGTACACGTTCATCGGCGTGTGGCAGTTCCAGGAGTCCTGCGCCAACGCGACGACGCTGACCAACCCGGGCGCCTGCTACGAGGTGCGCGACCCGCTCGACCTGGCGGTGGTCTCCTCCGCGCTGATGGGCGCCTGCCTGGGCTTCCTGTGGTGGAACACCTCACCGGCGAAGATCTTCATGGGTGACACCGGCTCGCTCGCCCTCGGCGGTGTGCTCGCGGGTCTGGCCATCTGCTCCCGCACGGAGCTGCTGCTGGCCATCCTGGGCGGCCTGTTCGTCCTCATCACCATGTCGGTGGTCATCCAGGTCGGCTCCTTCCGGCTGACCGGCAAGCGCGTCTTCCGGATGGCGCCACTCCAGCACCACTTCGAACTCAAGGGCTGGTCCGAAGTCCTTGTGGTGGTCCGATTCTGGATCATCCAGGGCATCTGTGTGATTGTCGGATTGGGCCTCTTCTACGCGGGATGGGCAGCGGACAAGTGACCGACTCCTCGGAGCCCTTCGACTGGCAGGGCAAGAACGTCACCGTCGCCGGACTCGGCGTCTCCGGCGTGCCGGCGGCCAAGGTGCTGCACGGGCTCGGCGCGGTCGTGACCGTCGTCAACGACGGCGACGACGACCGTGCGCGGGCCCAGGCGGCCGAGCTGGAGGCGCTCGGTGTCACCGTGCGCCTCGGCGACGGCGATTCCCTGCCCGAGGGCACCGAGCTGATCGTCACCGCGCCCGGCTGGAAGCCGGACAAGCCGCTGTTCAGCGCCGCCGGGCAGGCCGGCGTCCCCGTCTGGGGCGACGTCGAGCTGGCCTGGCGGCTGCGCGGACGGGACGGCAGGAAGGCCGCCCCCTGGCTCGCCGTCACCGGCACCAACGGCAAGACCACCACCGTCCGGATGCTCGCCTCCATCCTGAAGGCGGCGGGCCTGCGCACGGCGGCCGTCGGCAACATCGGCGTCTCGCTGCTGGACGCCGTGCTCGGCGACGAGGAGTACGACGTCCTCGCCGTGGAGCTGTCCAGCTACCAGCTGCACTGGGCGCCCTCCCTGCGCGCGCACTCGGCCGCGGTGCTGAACCTCGCCCCCGACCACCTCGACTGGCACGGCTCCATGGAGGCCTACGCCGCCGACAAGGGCCGCGTCTACGAGGGCAACCAGGTCGCCTGCGTCTACAACGTCGCCGACAAGCTCACCGAGGACCTGGTGCGCGAGGCGGACGTCGAGGAGGGCTGCCGGGCCATCGGCTTCACCCTCGGCACCCCCGCGCCCTCCCAACTCGGCGTGGTGGACGGGATCCTGGTCGACCGTGCCTTCGTCGAGAACCGGCAGAAGAACGCCCAGGAGCTCGCCGAGGTATCCGACGTCGACCCGCCCGCACCGCACAACATCGCCAACGCCCTTGCCGCGGCCGCCCTCGCGCGCGCCTACGGTGTGCCTCCGCAGGCCGTACGGGACGGCCTGCGGGCCTTCACCCCGGACGCCCACCGCATCGCGAAGGTGGCGGAGTGGGAGGGCGTGACCTGGGTCGACGACTCGAAGGCCACCAACACCCACGCGGCGGAGGCCTCGTTGGCGTCGTACGAGTCGATCGTGTGGATCGCGGGCGGCCTGGCGAAGGGCGCCACCTTCGACGAACTGGTCGCCAAGTCGGCAAAGCGACTTCGCGCCGCCGTCCTCATCGGCGCGGACCGCGCCCTGATCCGCGACGCCCTCGCGCGACACGCCCCGGAAGTACCCGTCGTCGACCTCGACCGGACCGACACTGGGGCGATGCTCCAGGCGGTGACGGAAGCCAAGCGGCTGGCGGTCGCCGGCGACACGGTGTTGCTGGCGCCGGCCTGTGCCTCGATGGACATGTTCACCAACTACAACCAGCGCGGTGACGCGTTCGCGGCGGCGGTCCGCGAACTCGGCGCGGGCGCCTGACGACGGGTCCCGTCTCCAGCGGGCTTCGGGGCCCCAGGAGGGACGCGTGACTCGGATGCGGCCGAAGGTCGGGAGGAGCCGGTGATGTCCGGTAGCCGTACGGGCCGTCCTCCGGTGCAGCGAGCCGTCAGACGGCCCCCGTCCCCCCGGCCGCCCCGTGACAACCCGGTACGACGGCTCTGCACGCGCGCGCGGAAGGCCTGGGACCGGCCGCTGACCGCCTACTACCTGATCCTCGGTGGCAGCGTGCTGATCACCGTGCTGGGGCTGGTGATGGTCTACTCGGCCTCCCAGATCACCGCTCTCCAGCTGTCGCTGCCGGGGTCGTACTTCTTCCGCAAGCAGTTCCTGGCCGCGGCCATCGGCGGCGGGCTGATGTTCGCCGCCTCCCGGATGCCGGTGAAGCTGCACCGGGCGCTGGCCTACCCGATCCTCGCGGGCGCCGTCTTCCTGATGGCCCTGGTCCAGGTGCCGGGGATAGGGATGTCGGTCAACGGCAACCAGAACTGGATCTCACTGGGCGGCTCCTTCCAGATCCAGCCCAGCGAGTTCGGCAAGCTCGCACTGGTGCTGTGGGGCGCCGACCTGATCGCGCGCAAGCACGACAGGAAGCTGCTCACCCAGTGGAAGCACATGCTGGTGCCGCTCGTGCCGGTCGCCTTCCTGCTGCTCGGGCTGATCATGCTCGGCGGCGACATGGGCACCGCGATCATCCTCACCGCGATCCTCTTCGGGCTGCTGTGGCTGGCGGGGGCGCCGACCCGGCTGTTCGTCGGCGTCCTGTCGATCGCCGGCCTGATCGGTGTGGTCCTGATCAAGACCAGCCCCAACCGGATGGCCCGCCTCGCCTGCATCGGCGCCACCGAGCCCCGCTCCGGGGTCGCGGACTGCTGGCAGGCCGTGCACGGGATCTACGCCCTCGCCAGCGGCGGGCTCTTCGGTTCCGGGCTGGGCGCGAGTGTGGAAAAATGGGGCCAACTCCCCGAAGCCCACACCGACTTCATCTTCGCCGTCACCGGTGAGGAACTGGGCCTGGCGGGGACGCTGTCGGTGCTCGCCCTCTTCGCGGCTCTAGGCTATGCGGGTATCCGCGTGGCCGGACGCACGGAGGATCCCTTCGTGAGGTACGCCGCGGGAGGCGTGACCACCTGGATCACCGCCCAGGCAGTGATCAACATCGGTGCGGTGCTCGGTCTGCTGCCGATCGCCGGCGTCCCCCTCCCGCTGTTCTCCTACGGAGGGTCCGCCCTGCTGCCGACCATGTTCGCCATCGGGCTGCTGATCGCCTTCGCGCGCGACGAGCCCGCTGCGCGGGCGGCGCTTGCGATGCGGCAACCCCGCTTTGGTAGAAAGCGGGGGGCTGGGGGTTCCGCGTTCGATCGGGGGCCCCGGAGATGGAACACGATGCGACGGCGCGCCTCGGCGGCGCGTTCGTCCGGAGAGCGGTGAATTTCGGTGCATGTCGTACTCGCCGGTGGGGGGACCGCCGGCCACATCGAGCCCGCGCTCGCCCTCGCGGACGCCCTGCGCAGGCAGGACCCGACCGTGGGGATCACGGCCCTGGGCACGGAGCGGGGACTGGAGACCCGGCTCGTTCCGGAGCGCGGCTACGAACTCGCCCTGATCCCGGCGGTGCCGCTGCCCCGCAAGCCCACCCCCGAGCTGATCACCGTTCCGGGCCGGCTGCGCGGCACGATCAAGGCCGCCGAGCAGATCCTGGAGCGCACCAAGGCGGACTGCGTCGTCGGCTTCGGCGGTTACGTCGCGCTGCCCGGCTATCTGGCCGCCAAGCGCCTCGGCGTGCCCATCGTGATCCACGAGGCGAACGCCCGCCCCGGCCTGGCCAACAAGATCGGCTCGCGGTACGCCGCCCGGGTCGCCGTCTCCACGCCCGACAGCAAGCTGCGCGACTCCCGCTACATCGGCATCCCGCTGCGCCGCTCCATCGCCACCCTGGACCGCGCGGCGGTCCGTCCGGAGGCCCGCGCGCGCTTCGGTCTCGACCCGAACCTGCCCACGCTGCTCGTCTCCGGCGGCTCGCAGGGCGCCCGCCGCCTCAACGAGGTGGTCCAGCAGGTCGCCCCCTGGCTCCAGCAGGCCGGCATCCAGATCCTGCACGCGGTCGGCCCGAAGAACGAACTGCCGCAGGTGCACCAGATGCCGGGGATGCCCCCCTACATCCCGGTAAGTTACCTGGACCGGATGGACCTCGCGTACGCCGCGGCCGACATGATGCTCTGCCGCGCGGGCGCGATGACCGTCGCCGAACTCTCCGCCGTCGGGCTCCCGGCCGCCTACGTCCCGCTGCCCATCGGCAACGGCGAACAGCGGCTGAACGCCCAGCCGGTGGTCAAGGCCGGCGGCGGCCTCCTGGTCGACGACGCGGAACTGACACCCGAGTGGGTGCAGCAGAACGTCCTGCCCGTGCTCGCCGACCCGCACCGGCTGTACGAGATGTCCCGTGCCGCCGGTGAGTTCGGCCGCCGGGACGCCGACGACCTGCTCGTCGGGATGGTGTACGAGGCGATCGCCTCTCGCCGATAGGACGATATGCACGGAGGGCAGTGAGCGTGGCCGGACCGACGACCGCCGAGCGCGGTGATCGCCAGCAGAAGTCGTCCGGCCCGCCGCCGGGAAGGCGGTGGGGGAGGCTCCACCTTCCCCGACTGCGCGGAGTCGTCGTCCTGGCCGCCGCCCTCGTGCTCCTCGTCTCCGGCGTGGTCTGGCTGCTGTACGGCTCCACGTGGCTGCGGGTGGAGCGCGTCTCGGTGGCCGGGACCGTGGTCCTGACGCCCGCACAGGTCCGCGAGGCCGCCCGCGTGCCGGTCGGGGAGCCGCTGATCTCCGTCGACACGGACGCCATCGAGGCCCGGCTGCACCGGAGACTGCCCCGGATCGACACGGTCCGGGTGGTCCGGTCCTGGCCTCATGGAATCGGTCTGAAAGTCGTCGAACGCGTCCCGGTGCTCCTCATGCGAAAAGGCGGGAATTTCATCGAAGTGGACGACGAAGGTGTCCGCTTCGCCACGGTTTCGCAGGCTCCGAACGGCGTTCCGACCCTGGAATTGGATCCTTCCCGCTCCGGTTCCGCCGCCGCGAGCCTGCGCCGCTTCCCGGAGGCCCGTCTGGTGCGGGAGGCCGTGGGGGTGGCCGGTGACATTCCGGCCATCATCGCGCGCGAGACGCGGGTCGTCAGGGTCCGTTCCCACGACGACATCTCGCTGGAGCTGACCGGCGGGCGCACGGTGCAGTGGGGCAGCGAGGAGAACGGCCGCGCCAAGGCCCGTGCCCTCAACGCTCTCATGAAAGCAGCCGCGCGTGCACGGCACTTCGACGTCAGCGTCCCCACCGCGCCCGCGTCATCAGGGAGTTGACGCACATCCGCGCAGGCCAGCACCCTGGTTGGGCACCGCTATGCCTGATCACATAGGGTGAAAAGAAAAACGGGAGGTTCGGCGTGTTCGTTGAACGGGCGCCACTTGTCGACTTAGTGTCCTGTTCAGAAGACTTCAAGGAACAGGCACACTGGTAACCCTAAACTTCAGGGTTAGGGTTCGGGTCGGCACTACGGACCGTCCCATTCGGCATCAGTCGTCGGACCGCGGGGAACCGCGAGCCGGCGACACGTAACTCGAGGCGAGAGGCCTTCGACGTGGCAGCACCGCAGAACTACCTCGCAGTCATCAAAGTCATCGGTGTCGGCGGCGGTGGTGTCAATGCCATCAACCGGATGATCGAGGTCGGTCTCAAGGGCGTCGAGTTCATCGCCATCAACACCGACGCACAGGCGCTGTTGATGAGCGACGCCGACGTCAAGCTCGACGTCGGCCGCGAACTCACCCGCGGACTCGGCGCCGGAGCCAACCCGGCCGTCGGCCGCAAGGCCGCCGAGGATCACCGCGAGGAGATCGAGGAGGTCCTCAAGGGGGCCGACATGGTCTTCGTGACGGCCGGTGAAGGCGGCGGCACCGGCACCGGCGGCGCGCCGGTCGTGGCCAACATCGCCCGCTCCCTGGGCGCCCTCACCATCGGCGTGGTCACCCGCCCGTTCACCTTCGAGGGGCGGCGCCGCGCCAACCAGGCCGAGGACGGCATCGCGGAACTGCGCGAAGAGGTCGACACCCTCATCGTGATCCCCAACGACCGGCTGCTGTCCATCTCGGACCGCCAGGTCTCGGTCCTGGACGCCTTCAAGTCGGCCGACCAGGTCCTGCTCTCCGGTGTCCAGGGCATCACCGACCTCATCACCACCCCCGGTCTCATCAACCTCGACTTCGCCGACGTCAAGTCGGTCATGTCCGAGGCGGGTTCGGCCCTCATGGGCATCGGCTCGGCCCGCGGCGACGACCGCGCGGTGGCCGCCGCCGAGATGGCGATCTCCTCGCCGCTCCTCGAGGCCTCCATCGATGGCGCCCGGGGTGTCCTGCTCTCCATCTCCGGCGGTTCCGACCTCGGCCTGTTCGAGATCAACGAGGCCGCCCAGCTCGTGAGCGAGGCCGCCCACCCCGAGGCCAACATCATCTTCGGCGCGGTGATCGACGACGCCCTCGGCGACGAGGTCCGGGTCACGGTCATCGCGGCCGGCTTCGACGGGGGCCAGCCGCCGGCCCGCCGGGACACCGTCCTGGGGTCGTCCTCGGCCCCGGCGCGCCGCGAGGAGCCGGCCCCGGTACGGCAGCCCGAGAGCCGCCCGTCCTTCGGTTCGCTCGGCAGCGTCACGCCGAAGGAGGAGCCGGAGCCCGCCGCTCCGGAGCCGGTGGCCGAGATCCCGGTCACGCCGCAGGTTCCGCCGCCGCCGCGGACCTACTCGGACAGCGCCGCCGAGGAGCTGGACGTACCGGACTTCCTCAAGTGATGCTCCTGACGTGATAGGACGGCACGACATCGTGAACGGCGCGCACTTCGCCTTCACCGACCGGTGGGGCGGGGTGAGCGCCGTTCCGTACGAGGAGCTCAACCTCGGCGGCGCGGTCGGCGACGACCCCGACGCCGTGCGGAACAACCGCGGCCTGGCCGCGAAGTCCCTGGGCCTGGACCCGGCCCGGGTGGTCTGGATGAACCAGGTGCACGGGGCGGACGTGGCCGTGGTCGACGGGCCCTGGGGCGCGGGGGACCCGGTGCCCGGGGTCGACGCGATCGTCACGGCACGGCGGGGGCTCGCCCTCGCGGTGCTCACCGCCGACTGCACCCCGGTGCTGCTGGCCGACCCGGTCGCCGGGATCGCCGCCGCGGTCCACGCGGGCCGGCCGGGCATGGTCGCCGGGGTCGTCCCCGCCGCCGTGCGGGCCATGGCCGAACTCGGTGCCGTGCCGGACCGGATCATCGCCCGCACCGGGCCGGCCGTCTGCGGCCGGTGCTACGAGGTGCCGGAGGCGATGCGTGCCGAGGTGGCCGCCGTGGAGCCGGCGGCGTACGCCGAGACGAGTTGGGGCACTCCGGCGGTCGACGTGAGCGCCGGAGTGCACGCGCAGCTCGAGCGCCTCGGGGTGCGCGACCGGGAGCAGTCGCCGGTGTGCACGCTCGAATCGCGCGATCACTTCTCGTACCGCCGCGACCGCACCACCGGGCGGCTCGCGGGCTATGTGTGGTGGGACTGATCGGACATGACGGACCGCAAGGAAGAACTCGCCACCAACCTGGCGAAGGTCGAGGAGCGCATCATCGCCGCCTGCGCCGCCGCCGGACGCAAGCGGGAGGAGGTGACCCTGATCGTGGTCACCAAGACCTACCCGGCGAGCGATGTGCGGATCCTGTCGGGGCTCGGGGTGCGCCACGTCGCCGAGAATCGCGACCAGGACGCGGCCCCCAAGGCCGCTGCCTGCTCGGATCTGCCGCTTTCCTGGCACTTCGTCGGCCAGTTGCAGACCAACAAGGTGCGATCCGTGGTCGGTTATGCCGATGTCGTGCAGTCCGTCGACCGTGCCAAGCTCGTCACGGCTCTGTCGAGGGAGGCCGCCCGGGCCGGGCGCGAGGTGGGGTGCCTCATCCAGGTCGCGCTCGACGCGGGCGAGAGCGCCAGGGGCGAGCGCGGTGGCGTGGCGCCCGGCGGAATCGAAGAGTTGGCCGGCCTCGTCGCCGGCGCTCCCGGGCTGCGGCTCGACGGGCTGATGACCGTCGCGCCGCTCACCGGGGAGTACGCGGGCCGTCAACGGGCCGCGTTCGAGCGGATGATGGATTTGTCGACCGACCTGCGCCGAGCCCATCCGGCTGCGAACATGGTGTCCGCGGGGATGAGTGCGGACCTCGAGGACGCCGTGGCCGCCGGAGCGACACATGTACGCATCGGCACTGCGGTACTCGGAGTACGCCCCAGGCTCGGGTAACGTCGCCAAGAAGTCGGACCACAGCAGAAAATATGGTCAATGTCGCCTCAAGGCGACAGAACGACCTCGTGGATCGCGGGCACTTGGCGGTCGTCAGCGGATCCACCACAGAGCGGAGGACTCAGAGCATGGCCGGCGCGATGCGCAAGATGGCGGTCTACCTCGGCCTCGTGGAGGACGATGGGTATGACGGCCGCGGTTTCGACCCCGACGACGACTTCGAGCCCGAGCTGGACCCGGAGCCCGAGCGGGACCACCGACGGCACGAGCCGTCACACCAGTCGCATCAGTCCCAAAGGGATGAATCGGTACGAGTCGTGCAGCCTCCCGCGCCGCGCGACCCGGTTCCTCATGCCGCTTCGCTCCCCGCGGAATCGGGACGCCCGGCGCGGATCGCGCCCGTGGCGTCCATCACACAAGAACGTCAGTCCCTGGAGAAGAACGCACCGGTGATCATGCCCAAGGTCGTGTCGGAACGAGAGCCTTACCGGATCACCACGCTTCACCCCCGGACCTACAACGAGGCCCGTACCATCGGGGAACACTTCCGTGAGGGCACGCCGGTGATCATGAATCTGACTGAGATGGACGACACAGACGCGAAGCGACTTGTCGACTTTGCGGCCGGTTTGGTGTTTGGTCTTCACGGCAGCATCGAGCGGGTGACGCAGAAGGTGTTCCTGTTGTCTCCTGCTAACGTCGATGTCACGGCGGAGGACAAGGCCCGCATCGCAGAGGGCGGGTTCTTCAACCAGAGCTGAGAAGTACGACCGGAACGAAGCACGAAGCAGGGGAGAGGGAAGCACAATCCATGAGCGTGTTCGCGCAGGTGATCTACATCGCGCTGATGGTGTTCCTCATCGTGCTCATCTTCCGGCTGGTCATGGACTATGTCTTCCAGTTCGCCCGCTCGTGGCAACCCGGCAAGGCCATGGTGGTCGTACTGGAGGCCACCTACACTGTCACCGATCCACCGCTGAAGCTTCTGCGGCGGTTCATCCCGCCGCTGCGTCTCGGGGGCGTGGCGCTCGACCTGTCCTTCTTCGTACTGATGATCATCGTCTACATCCTGATCTCCATCGTGGGAAATCTGGTGGGGTGAACTGTGGACGATACGGTCTTGCCGACTGCCGATGACTACGTTGAGGTGAAGAGATGCCGTTGACCCCCGAGGACGTGCGGAACAAGCAGTTCACGACCGTCCGCCTCCGAGAAGGCTATGACGAGGACGAGGTCGATGCCTTCCTCGACGAGGTCGAAGCCGAACTGACCCGTCTGCTGCGCGAGAACGAGGACCTGCGCGCCAAGCTGGCCGCCGCCACGCGCGCGGCCGCGCAGAACCAGCAGAACATGCGCAAGCCCCCGGAGCAGGACCAGCAGCAGGGCATGCCTCAGGGCGGCATGCAGCAGGGCGGGATGCAGCAGGGCATGCCTCAGGGCGGCATGCCTCAGGGCGGCATGCCTCAGGGCGGGATGCAGCAGGGCGGGATGCCGCAGCAGGGCATGCGAGGTCCCGGCGCTCCGGTGCCCGCCGGGATATCGGGCCCGCCGCAGCAGCAGATGGGCGGCCCCATGGGTGGCCCGCCCCAGCTGCCGAGCGGTGCCCCGCAGCTGCCCGCCGGCCCCGGCGGTCAGGGTCCGGGTCCGCAGGGTCCCGGTCCGATGGGCCAGGGTCCGATGGGCCAGGGTCCGATGGGTGGTCAGCCCCCCATGCAGCAGCAGATGGGCGGTCCGATGGGCGGCCCCATGGGCGGTCCGATGGGCGGCCCCGGTCAGGGCCCTGGTGGCGACAGCGCCGCCCGAGTCCTCTCGCTGGCTCAGCAGACCGCCGACCAGGCGATCGCAGAGGCCCGCTCCGAGGCCAACAAGATCGTCGGCGAGGCCCGCAGCCGCGCCGAGGGTCTCGAGCGTGACGCGCGCGCCAAGGCCGACGCGCTCGAGCGGGACGCGCAGGAGAAGCACCGCGTCGCCATGGGCTCCCTGGAGTCCGCGCGCGCCACGCTGGAGCGCAAGGTCGAGGACCTGCGTGGCTTCGAGCGCGAGTACCGCACGCGCCTGAAGTCGTACCTCGAGTCCCAGCTGCGCCAGCTGGAGACCCAGGCCGACGACTCGCTGGCCCCGCCGCGCACCCCGGCCACGGCCTCCCTCCCGCCGTCCCCGGCGCCCTCCATGGCTCCGGCCGGCGCGAGCGCCCCGTCCTACGGCGGCAACCAGCCCATGGGCGGTGCGCCGAGCCCCGCTGCCCCGTCCTACGGCGGCCAGCAGCAGATGACCCCGGCGATGACCCAGCCGATGGCCCCGGTCCGGCCGCAGGGTCCGTCGCCGATGGGCCAGGCTCCCTCGCCCATGCGCGGGTTCCTGATCGACGAGGACGACAACTGAGGGCCGGCACGGTCAGTAGTACGCCGTAGGCGTCGGCAGCGTTCAGGGCGGGGCCCCGGACTTCGGTCCGGGGCCCCGCCCTTTTTACGCGTGTTGACGCCGAAGGCCCGGCCCCCTTCCGGGGACCGGGCCTTCGTGATGCCGCTGCCTAGGCCTTGCGCAGGCGGAAGGCGAGGGACAGGCCCTCGTCGGTGAACGGCTCGCCGTAGGAGCCGTCCGCCTCGCCCTGCTCGAAGTCCGTGGCCAGGACCTCGTCGGCGATCAGGGGCGCGTGTTCGGTCAGGGCCGCGACGACCGCCGGGTCCGTGGCGGTCCAGCGCAGCGCGATGCGGTCGGCCACGTCGAGGCCGCTGTTCTTGCGGGCCTCCTGGATCAGCCGGATCGCGTCACGGGCCAGGCCCGCCTGCCGCAGCTCCTCGGTGATCTCCAGGTCGAGCGCCACCGTGGCGCCGGAGTCGGAGGCCACCGACCAGCCCTCGCGCGGGGTTTCGGTGATGATCACCTCGTCGGGGGCGAGGGTGATCGTCTCCCCGTCGACCTCCACCGAAGCGGTGCCCTCGCGCAGCGCCAGGGAGAGCGCGGGGGCGTCGGCCGCGGCGATCGCCTTCGCCACCTCCTGGACGCGCTTGCCGAACCGCTTGCCCAGCGCGCGGAAGTTGGCCTTCGCCGTCGTGTCGACCAGCGAGCCGCCGACCTCGCTCAGCGAGGCGAGCGCCTCGACGTTCAGCTCTTCGGTGATCTGCGCGTGCAGCTCGGTGTCGAGGGCGTCGAAGCCGGTCGCCGCGACGAGAGCGCGCTTCAGCGGCTGGCGTGTCTTCACGCCCGACTCCGCGCGCGTGGCGCGGCCCAGCTCCACCAGCCGGCGGACCAGGACCATCTGCCTGGACAGCTCCGGGTCGATGGCCGACAGGTCCGCCTCGGGCCAGGAGGCCAGATGGACGGACTCGGAAGCGCCGGGGGAGACCGGCACCACCAGGTCCTGCCAGACCCGCTCGGTGATGAACGGTGTCAGCGGGGCCATCAGCTTGGTGACCGTCTCGACGACCTCGTGCAGGGTGCGCAGCGCCGCCTTGTCGCCCTGCCAGAAGCGCCGGCGGGAGCGGCGGACGTACCAGTTCGACAGATCGTCGACGAACGCCGACAGCAGCTTGCCGGCCCGCTGGGTGTCGTACGCCTCCAGGGACTGCGTGACCTGGTCGACCAGCGCGTGCAGCTCGGACAGCAGCCAGCGGTCCAGCAGGGGCCGGTCGGCCGGGGCCGGGTCGGCCGCACCGGGCGCCCACTGCGAGGTCCGGGCGTACAGCGCCTGGAAGGCCACCGTGTTCCAGTAGGTCAGCAGCGTCTTGCGGACGACCTCCTGGATGGTGCCGTGACCGACGCGCCGCGCCGCCCACGGGGACCCGCCCGCCGCCATGAACCAGCGCACCGCGTCCGCGCCGTGCTGGTCCATGAGCGGGATCGGCTGGAGGATGTTGCCCAGGTGCTTGGACATCTTGCGGCCGTCCTCGGCCAGGATGTGCCCGAGGCAGACGACGTTCTCGTACGACGACTTGTCGAACACCAGCGTGCCGACCGCCATCAGCGTGTAGAACCAGCCGCGGGTCTGGTCGATCGCCTCGGAGATGAACTGGGCCGGGTACCGGCTCTCGAACAGCTCCTTGTTCTTGTACGGGTAGCCCCACTGCGCGAACGGCATGGAGCCCGAGTCGTACCAGGCGTCGATGACCTCCGGTACGCGCGTGGCCGTCTTTCCGCAGCCCTCGTGCGGGCAGGCGAAGGCGACCTCGTCGATGTACGGGCGGTGCGGGTCGAGCCCCGACTGGTCGGTGCCGGTCAGCTCCGTCAGCTCCGCGCGGGAGCCGACGCAGGTGAGGTGGTCGTCCTCGCAGCGCCAGATCGGCAGCGGGGTGCCCCAGTAGCGGTTGCGGGACAGCGCCCAGTCGATGTTGTTGTTCAGCCAGTCGCCGAACCGGCCGTGCTTGACCGTCTCCGGGTACCAGTTGGTCTTCTCGTTCTCCTGGATCAGGCGGTCCTTGATCGCCGTGGTGCGGATGTACCAGGAGGGCTGCGCGTAGTACAGCAGCGCGGTGTGGCAGCGCCAGCAGTGCGGGTAGCTGTGCTCGTACGGCAGGTGCTTGAAGAGCAGGCCGCGCTGCTGGAGGTCCTCGGTGAGTTTTTCGTCGGCCTTCTTGAAGAAGACGCCGCCGACCAGCGGGACGTCCGCCTCGAAGGTGCCGTCGGGGCGGACCGGGTTCACGACCGGCAGGCCGTAGGCGCGGCAGACCTTGAGGTCGTCCTCACCGAAGGCGGGGGACTGGTGGACCAGACCCGTACCGTCCTCGGTGGTGACGTACTCGGCGTTCACGACGAAGTGCGCCGGCTCCGTGAACTCCACCAGTTCGAACGGGCGCCGGTACGTCCAGCGCTCCATCTCGGCGCCGGTGAAGGTCTCGCCGGTGGTCTCCCAGCCCTCGCCGAGCGCCTTGGCGACGAGCGGCTCGGCGACGACGAGCTTCTCCGTGCCGTCGGTGGCGACGACGTACCTGACCTCCGGGTGGACGGCGACCGCCGTGTTGGACACCAGCGTCCAGGGGGTCGTCGTCCACACCAGGAGCGCGGCCTCGCCGGCGAGCGGACCGGAGGTGAGCGGGAAACGGACGTACACGGACGGGTCCACGACCGTCTCGTAGCCCTGCGCCAGCTCGTGGTCGGACAGGCCGGTGCCGCAGCGGGGGCACCAGGGGGCGACGCGGTGGTCCTGGACCAGCAGACCCTTGCCGAAGATCTCCTTCAGTGACCACCAGACCGACTCCACGTACTCGGGGTCCATGGTCCGGTAGGCGTCGTCCAGGTCGACCCAGTAGCCCATGCGGGTCGTCAGCTCGGCGAAAGCGTCGGTGTGCCGGGTCACGGACTCGCGGCACTTGGCGTTGAACTCGGCGATGCCGTACGCCTCGATGTCCTGCTTGCCGGAGAAGCCCAGCTCCTTCTCGACCGCCAGCTCCACCGGGAGGCCGTGGCAGTCCCAGCCGGCCTTGCGGGCCACGTGGTAGCCGCGCATGGTGCGGAAGCGGGGGAAGACGTCCTTGAAGACGCGGGCCTCGATGTGGTGGGCGCCGGGCATGCCGTTGGCTGTGGGCGGGCCCTCGTAGAACACCCACTCCGGGCGGCCCTCGGACTGCTCCAGACTCTTGGCGAAGATCTTCTGCTCGCGCCAGAAGTCGAGCACCGCGTGCTCGAGCGCGGGCAGGTCGACCTGGGCGGGTACCTGGCGGTACGTCGGCGCTGTCATCAGCGAGCTTCCTCCAACGGACTTGCTGCCTTCCGTCGGAGGGACGAGAGCCGTATGTGCTACGTGCGCCGTGTGCGGCGCGCTCCCGCGGTACCACCCTCCTTGGCTCCCCGAGCGCCGTATCCGCCGGTGAGCCCCCTCATTGGGGTCGCGAAGCCGGTTCTACCGACCGCTGCTGCGGCTTTCTTCCGGCGGCTCCGGGGTGATCTTCACGACGCGCTCGCCCCCGGGCTCCCACCGTCCCCGGGTCGCTCTGCGCTGCGTACGCCGCTACTCGTCCCCATCCACGCTTCTCGCTCCGCCCAGTGTACGGCGCGCCGGGGACAGCGGCAGACCGATTTCGGGTGCGGGGAGGTGGGTGACGGGGAATGGGGAATATGTCCTGAATGTGACCCTAATGGCGAGGTACGCGTGTTCGGATCCTGGGATGCCCTGCTTGGCGGATTACCCGGCGGGGAGCTGGGCACAACGCATGCAGGCTTGTCGCGCGGGGGGCGCGGGGCGGGCGAATCGCGCGGCGTGCCCCGTTGCCGCGGGACTCCAGTCGATTTATCGTCCCAGCACGATTCGCGAGCAAGATCACAATATGTGAAGGGGCCGCGGCCATGGTGGCGAAGAAGACCGCCGTACAGCAGTCGGCGGCGCCCGGCAGGGCCAGGGGAGCGGTCGCGGGCGCCTCGGGTGGGACGAAGGCCTCCGCCGGTGCGGCCGCGGCCAGGAAGCGCGCGGGCGGGGCGGGGAAGAAGCCGGCCGCCGGGAACGCCGTCGCGGACGGCGGCGCGGTGGACGAGGAGACTGCCACGGCGAAGACCACTGCCAGGAAGGCCGCCGCCGGCAAGGCGGTGGCCCAGGAGACCGGTGCCGGGAAGCCGAAGGCCAAGGGGACCGCGGGCGGCAGGCCGTCGGCCAAGGGGCCCGGCACCGCGGGAGCGGCGGCCAGGGCCGGTTCCGGGAAGACCGCGCCCCCGGCCGGGGAGCCCGTCCCGCGCAAGGCCGCGGGCAGGACGAAGGGGACCGGCAAGACGACGGCCCGGAAGACGGACGCCGGGGAGACCCCGGCGAAAGGAGCGGACGGCAGGACTTCCCGGGCCGGAACGACGGGCGGTGGGGAGGCCGTGTCGGAGGAGGCCGGTGCCGGGGGCCGTCATGCGGAGCGAGCGGGTGGGAAGGCCTCCCGGGGCGGGGCGCCGGGTGGTGGGGAGGCCGGCGTCGAGCAGCGGCGCGGTGGGAGGGCCGGACCCGTGGCGCCGGGTGGCGGGGAACCCGGGGCCGGTGCGGGAAGGGGCGGTGCCGCGGAAGCGGGTGCCGCGGGGACGGCAGGGCAGCAGGCGGGCACCGAGGAGGCGGTGGCCGGGAAGAGTTCGTCCAAGAAGGCGGGCGCGGCGCGGGCCGCGAAGCAGACGGGAGCCACGACAGTGGTTGCGAAGAAGACTCCTGGCACGGCCACGACGGCGCAGACCGCCGTTCCCAAGGCACGCCTCGCCGCGGTGGACCCCGGCGATCTCGCGGTGCGCCCCGGTGAGGACCCATGGACCTCCGAGGAGGTCGAGGAGGCACGCGCCGAGCTGCAGTCCGAGGAGGCGCGGCTCGGCGCCGAGATCACCGCCTCGGAGCAGTCCCTCGTGGGGCTCATGCGGGACTCCGGGGACGGCGCCGGCGACGACCAGGCCGACACCGGCACCAAGAACATCACGCGCGAGCACGAGATGGCGCTGGCCGCCAACGCGCGCGAGATGCTGATCCAGACCGAGCGTGCCCTGGAACGGCTGGACGCGGGCACGTACGGTCTGTGCGAGAACTGCGGCAACCCCATCGGCAAGGCCCGCATGCAGGCCTTCCCGAGGGCCACCCTGTGCGTGGAGTGCAAGCAGAAGCAGGAACGCCGGTACTGAACCGGTGCCGACCGGCACGGGGGTCCAGCGGGGCGTGCCGTAGTCTCGTGTGCAGTCAGGTACCTAGGTCGAAGGACTGAAGTGGCAGAGGCGGAACACACCATCGGTACGCCGGACACCTCGGACGCCGCGGGAGCGGGCCCCGATGAGACCGCGGCGTCAGCGGCGTCAACGGCGACCGCGGCCGAGCGGCCCCGGGGACGGCGCCGGATCGCGGTGCTGTTCTCGGTGGCCGCCTTCGCCTACGCCCTCGACCTGGCCAGCAAGCTGATCGTGGTGGCGAAGCTGGAGCACCACGCGCCGGTCAAGGTGTTCGGGGAGTGGCTGGAGTTCACCGCCATCCGCAACGCGGGCGCGGCCTTCAGCTTCGGTCAGGCCTACACGGTCATCTTCACGGTCATCGCGGCGGCCGTGATCGTGGTGATCGTGCGCCTGGCCCGCAAGCTCTACAGCCTGCCCTGGGCGATCGCGCTGGGCCTGCTGCTGGGCGGCGCGCTGGGCAACCTCACCGACCGGGTCTTCCGCTCGCCGGGGATCTTCCAGGGCGAGGTCATCGACTTCATCGCGCCCAAGGGCTTCGCGGTGTTCAACCTGGCCGACTCGGCGATCGTCTGCGGCGGCGTCCTGATCGTGCTGCTGTCCTTCCGCGGCCTGGACCCGGACGGCACGGTCCACAAGGACTGAGCACCGGGGCACGGGCTCGTTCGGGGCCCTCGGACCCGTCCGGCATACTCGTCGGGTGAGCACCCTTCCCGAGATCCGTACCCTGCCCGTGCCCGACGGCCTGGAGGGCGAGCGCGTCGACGCCGCCATCTCGCGCATGTTCGGCTTCTCCCGTACCAAGGCGGCGGAGCTGGCCGCCGCGGGCAAGGTCCAGGTCGACGGCGCGGTGGTCGGCAAGTCCGAGCGGGTCAGCGGCGGCGCCTGGCTCGAGGTCGAGATGCCGCAGGCGCCCGCGCCGGTGCAGGTGGTCGCCGAGCCCGTCGAGGGCATGGAGATCGTGCACGACGACGACGACGTGGTCGTGATCGTCAAGCCCGTGGGCGTGGCCGCGCACCCGTCGCCGGGCTGGACCGGCCCGACCGTGATCGGCGGCCTCGCGGCCGCCGGCTACCGCGTCTCCACCTCCGGGGCCGCCGAGCGCCAGGGCATCGTGCACCGCCTCGACGTGGGCACGTCCGGCCTGATGGTGGTCGCCAAGTCCGAGCGCGCGTACACCTCGCTCAAGCGCCAGTTCAAGGAGCGCACGGTCGACAAGCGGTACCACACGCTCGTCCAGGGCCACCCGGACCCGACCAGCGGCACCATCGACGCCCCCATCGGCCGCCACCCCCAGCACGACTACAAGTGGGCCGTCACCGCGGAGGGCAAGCCGTCCGTGACCCACTACGACCTCATCGAGGCCTTCCGCGCCGCCTCCCTGCTGGACGTGAAGCTGGAGACCGGCCGCACCCACCAGATCCGCGTCCACATGTCCGCCCACCGCCACCCGTGCGTCGGCGACCTGACCTACGGCGCCGACCCCACGCTCGCCAAGCGGCTGCACCTGACCCGCCAGTGGCTGCACGCCGTACGGCTCGGCTTCGAGCACCCCGCGGACGGCCGGTGGGTGGAGTTCGCGTGCGACTACCCCGAGGACCTGCAGCAGGCGCTGGACCAGGTCCGTGCGGAGACCTACGGATGACCGGCACCCCGTACACCGTGCGGATCGCCGCGGAGCCGGCCGACCGGGAGGCGTGCTTCGCGGTGCGCAAGAAGGTCTTCGTCGGCGAGCAGGGCGTCCCCGAGGACATCGAGTACGACGTCCACGACGCCACCGCCGTGCACGTCCTGGCGGTCCGGGAGGACGGCAGGCCGCTGGGCACCGGGCGGCTGCTGTCCGGCGCGGCGGCCGCCGCGAAGACCGGTGGCGACCCCTCGGTGGGGTCCCTGGGCCGGCTCGCCGTCGTCCGGGAGGCGCGCGGACTGGGCGTCGGCGTGGCCCTGGTGCGGGCCATCGAGGACGCGGCACGCGCGCGCGGGCTGACGGCCGTCGACCTGCACGCGCAGACCCACGCGCTGGGCTTCTACGAGCGGCTCGGGTACGAGGCGTACGGGCCGGAGTACCCGGAGGCGGGCATCGCGCACCGGGCGATGCGGCGCGCGCTGTAGCCCAGGTCACGGCGGCCCCGGAGCACTCTGCCCGCAGTGACATGGCACGCTTGGGAGCACCTGTGTGACATCGACCTCCCGGAGCGCTGGCCGTGGATCAGTTGGCCCTGTTGTTCGTGCTGCTCCTCGGGGCCCTGGTCAGTGTCCCGGTGGGGGACCGGCTGGGACTGCCCGCACCGGTGCTGATGACGCTCCTCGGCATCGTGCTCGCGGTCGCCGACTTCGTGCCGAACGTGAACATCCCCCCGGAGCTGATCCTGCCCGCCCTGCTGCCGCCGCTGCTGTACGCGGCGGTGCGGCGGACGTCCTGGCGGCAGTTCGCGGCCAACAAACGGCCGATCTTCCTGCTCGCCGTGGCCCTGGTGTTCGTCACCATGGCGTGCGTCGCCGCCGTCGCCTCCGCGATCGTGCCGGGACTGCCGGTCGCCGCCGCCGTCGCGCTGGGCGCGTTGATCGCCCCGCCCGACCCGGTCGCCGCGACCGCCGTCGCCGGGCAGCTCGGGCTGCCGCGCCGGCTGGTGTCGATCCTGGAGGGCGAAGGGCTGTTCAACGACGTCACGGCCATCGTGCTCTACCACGTGGCGATCGCCGCCGTGGTCAGCGGGAGCTTCTCGCCCTGGCGGGCCGGCCTGGACTTCGTCCTGTCCGCGGTGGTCGCGGTCGCCGTGGGCCTGGCGCTCGGCTGGGGCGCGAACCGGCTGATGGACCTGCTCGGGGACGCGACCCTGCAGATCGGGCTGACCCTGCTGGTGCCGTACGCCTCCTACGTGCTCGCGGAGGAGCTGCACGGGTCCGGCGTGCTCGCCGTGCTCACCACCGCGCTCTTCCTCGCCGAGTACGCCTCCGACCCGGACGACGTGATGACGCGGCTCGCCGGGCACACCTTCTGGGACATCGTCGACACGCTCGTCACGGGGGTGGCGTTCGGGCTGACCGGCCTGGAGCTGCACAACGCGATCCGCACGGCGTCCGGCCGGTGGGGCGAGCTGCTCGGCTGGGCCGCGGCCGTCGTGGCCGTGGTGATCGTGGTCCGTCTGCTGTGGCTGCTCCCGGCGACCTGGCTGACCAAGCGGCTGCACGCGAAACGGGACCACGACGAGGACATCCCGGTGAGCTGGCGGGAGACCGTCGTGATGTGGTGGTCCGGGATGCGGGGGGTGGCGTCGGTGGCGCTGGTACTGGCCATCCCGCTCAAGACCGACGACGGGTCGGCCTTTCCGGACCGGGACGAGATCGTGTTCATCGCCTTCGGGGTGATCATGGCGACGCTGGTGCTCCAGGGGCTCACCCTGCCGTGGCTGGTGAAGCGGCTGGGGGTGCGGGCGGACACGGAGCGGGAGAAGGAGCTCGAGAAGGAACTGGCCGTGCGGGCGTCGAAGGCGGCGAAGCGGCGGCTGAAGGAGATCGAGGCGGTCGAGGAGCTGCCGGAGGAGCTGTCCGAGCAGATGGCGCGGCGCGCGTTCGACATCGGGCTGCGGATCAGCCCGTACGTGGGGGAGGACGAGCGGCTGGAGGCGTACGACAAGCGGGTGGGCAGGCTCAGGCGGGTGCGGCGGATCCAGGGGGAGATGCTGAGCGCCGCGCGGCACGAGGTGATGGCCGCGCGGAGCGAGCCCGGGGCGGACCCGGAGATCGTGGACCGGGTGCTGCGCCACCTGGACGTGCGCAGCATGCGGTGACGGGTGCCACGTCCGACGGTGCGCGGGCGGTCTCCCGCCCGCGCACCGTTCGTCAGCCCTTGCCCGTACCCGGGGTCTCGTACGCGCGGCGGCGGAAGCCGTCCTGGGAGGGGACGCGCGGGCTGTGCGGCGCCGGGACCGCCTCGGCCGTGTTGACGCGGGGCAGGGCGTACGGGTGCTCCGCGCAGAGCCAGGTGATCATCTCCTCGCGGACCGTGACCCGTACCGTCCAGATGTCGTCGGCGTCCTTCGCGGTCATCAGGGCGCGGACCTGGATCGTGTTGGGCGTCGAGTCCGTGACCTGAAGGCCGTGGGCGCGGCCGTCCCAGGCCGGGCTCTGGCGCAGGATGTCCCGCAGCTTCTCGCGCATCGCCTCGATCGGGGCGCTGTGGTCGAGGTGCCAGTAGACGATGCCGGTCATCTGCGGGGTGCCGCGCGACCAGTTCTCGAACGGGTTCGACGTGAAGTACGACACGGGCATGGTGATCCGGCGCTCGTCCCAGGTCCGCACCGTCAGGAAGGTCAGCGTGATCTCCTCGACGGTGCCCCACTCGCCGTCCACCACCACGGTGTCCCCGATCCGCACCATGTCGCCGAAGGCGATCTGCAGCCCGGCGAACATGTTGCTCAGCGTGGACTGCGCGGCGACACCGGCGACGATGCCGAGGATGCCTGCCGAGGCGAGCAGCGAGGCGCCGGCCGCGCGCATGGCCGGGAACGTCAGCAGCATCGAGGCGATGGCCACCACGATGACGATCGCCGAGACCACCCGCATGATCAGTTCGACCTGGGTGCGCACCCGGCGCACCCTGGCCGCGTCCCGGTGCACGCGGGCGTACCGGCTGTACGAGGTCTCGACCACGGCCCCGGCGATCCGGATCACCAGCCAGGCGGCGGAGCCGATCAGCACCAGTGTCAGGGCCCGGCCGATGCCGGCCTGGTGCTGCTCCAGCAGTTTCGCCTGGTCGTAGGAGCCTCTGAGCAGGGCGGCGCACAGCACGAGCTGGTAGGGGATGCGGCCGCGCCGCAGCAGCCCCCACAGGGGCGTGTCGCGGTCACGTTCGTCTGCCTTGCCCAGCAGCCGGTCGGTGGCCCAGCCGATGGCCAGGGTCAGCGCGACCGAGCTGCCGATGACGATCAGGGGGCGGAGCACGTTCTCCATGAATCGGCTCCTAACCGCCGGCCGGCGACGATGAACATGTGACTTCGCCGCGTTCCTGGGTATAAGGGCGCGCCGTCACGGTCCGCCACTGTCGTACCCGGCTGGCACCATGGCCTCATGAACATCATGCTCTTTCACTCGACCTACGGCCTCAGGCCCGCGGTGTCCGAGGCCGCGGACCGGCTGCGCGGCGCGGGGCACGAGGTGTGGACGCCGGACCTCTTCGAAGGGCGTACGTTCGGCACCGTCGAGGAAGGCATGGCCTTCAAGGACGAGGTCGGCAAGGACGAGCTGCTCAAGCGGGCCGTCCTGACCGCCGCCCCGTATTCCGACCGGGGGCTGGTGTACGCGGGGTTCTCGCTCGGCGCCTCCGTCGCGCAGACCCTCGCACTGGGCGACGAGAGGGCGCGCGGGCTGCTGCTCCTGCACGGCACGTCGGACCTCGCGCCGAACGCCTTCGTGGACGAGCTGCCGGTGCAGTTGCACGTCGCCGAGCCGGACCCGTTCGAGACGGACGACTGGCTGAGCGCCTGGTACCTGCAGATGGGCAGAGCCGGCGCCGACGTCGAGGTGTACCGGTACGCCGGGGCCGGTCACCTCTACACCGACCCCGGCCTGCCGGACTACGACGAGGAGGCCGCCGAGGCCACCTGGCGGGTGGCGCTCGGCTTCCTCGCATCGCTCGGGGAATCGCCTCGGCGGGCGGACTACACCGGGTCGTAGGTCCGCTCGACCCGCTGCGTGCCGCTGCGCGTGCGGTACGAACGCGCCCAGGTGGACGTGGCGTTCGCGTCCGTGCGGTCGGACAGCACGTAGTAGTCCATCTGTGCGCGGTCGGCGGTGACGTCCAGCACCCCGTAGCCGTGACGGTCGGTGTCGACCCAGTGGACGTGCCGGTTGGCGGCCCTGATGACCGGCGCGGCGATGGCGGAGACCGTTCCCTCGGGGACCTTGACGATGTCGTCGAGGTTGTCGGAGGTGAGCGAGGTGACGACGAACTCGGTGGCGGCCGACGCGGACAGCGGGTAGGTCCCGGCGTCCACGGGCACGTCGTTGGCCCACGCCATGTGGATGTCGCCGGTCAGGAAGACGGTGTTGCCGATGGCGTTGGAGCGCAGGTGGGCCAGCAGCTCGCGGCGGTCGTCGGTGTAGCCGTCCCACTGGTCGGTGTTGAGGGCGAGCCCCTCCTGCGGCAGCCCCAGCAGCTTCGCGAGCGGCGTGAGCAGGTCGGCGGGGAGGGAGCCGACGGCGAACGGCGAGATCATCACCGAGTTGCCGACGAGCCGCCACTTGGTGTCGGAGGCCTTCAACCCGGCCTTCAGCCAGTCGAGCTGGGCGCGACCGGTGATCGTGCGGTCCGGGTCGTCCACGGAGCCGTTGCCGACCTTGACCTGTTGCGAGCGGAACGAGCGCAGGTCCAGCAGGGAGAGGTCGGCGAGCTTGCCGAAGCGCAGGCGGCGGTAGGTGGTGCCGGCGATCGCCGGACGGACCGGCATCCACTCGAAGTAGGCCTGCCGGGCCGCCGCCTGACGGGCCGCCCAGGTGCCCTCGGCGCCCTCGGTGTGGTTCTCGGCGCCGCCCGACCAGGAGTCGTTGGCGAACTCGTGGTCGTCCCAGATCGCGATGACCGGCGCCTTGGCGTGCAGGGCCTGGAGGTCGGGGTCGGTCTTGTACCTGCCGTGCCGGGTGCGGTAGTCGGCGAGCGTGAGGATCTCGTGGGCGGGCGCGTGCGGCCGCACGACGGTCCCGCGCGTGCCGTACTCGCCGGTGCCGTACTCGTATATGTAGTCCCCGAGGTGCAGCCACGCGTCCAGGTCGCCCCGGGCCGCGAGGTGCCGGTAGGAGGAGAAGTAGCCGGCCTCCCAGTCGGCGCAGGAGACCACGCCGAAGCGCAGTCCCGCCACGCTCGCGTCCGCCGCCGGGGCGGTACGGGTGCGCGCCACCGGGGAGTCGGTGCCGCCGGCCGAGAAGCGGAACCAGTAGTCGGTGGCGGGCTCCAGGCCGCGGATGTCGGCCTTGACCGTGTGGTCGGCGGCGGCCGTCGCGGTGGTGGACCCCTCGGCGACGACGGCGGTGAACGCCCTGTCCTTCGCCACCGTCCAGCTCACCTCGGTGTCCGGGCCCAGCCCGGAACCCGGTATCGCCTCGGCGGTGGGCGTCACCCGGGTCCACAGCAGGACGCCGTCCGGCAGCGGGTCACCGGAGGCGACGCCGTGCAGGAAGGCGGGCGTCCCCGCCGCGGCCCTGGCGGGCAGCGCGGCGGCGAGCGGACCGGCCAGGACAGCGGTGGCCGCCGCGGCCTTGACGACCGTACGGCGGCGGGGTGAGAGGGAAGCGGGGCTTTCGGATGCGTCGGATGATCTGTATCGACTGGTCACGACCGGTCAGGTTACTGACCAGTATGCGAAAAGGGCTGGCGAACTCCCAAAGTTCGCCCGCCCTTCACGCGAGTGCTGGGGCCTCTCGTTCGGATCATGCCGGGCTCGCGGGGTCCGGCCTGATCCGAACGGAAGAGCCTAGCCCTTGAGCGCCGCGCCCACCACGGAGTTGAACTGCTCCACGGTCATGGGCGCGTTGCCCTGGCTGTCGGCGGTGAGCTTCTTGCCGTCCATGACGAAGCTCGGGGTGCCGTTCACGCCGTCCTTGTTGGTGTCGAAGGTCTTCGACATGGCCATCGCCCAGGCGTCGTAGGTGCCCTTCTTGACCGCGTTCTGGAACGCGGTGTTGTTCTTCAGCGCGGGCACGGTGTCGGCGACCTTGATGAGGTAGGCGTCGTCCTTGAACGTGTCGGTCGTCTCCTCCGGGTGCCACTTCGTCGAGTACAGCGCCGTCTTGTACTCGAGGAACGCCTCCGGGCTGACGTTCAGGGCGGCGCCCATCGCGCTCAGGGCGTTCTTGGAGCCCTGGCCGTTGTCGTGGTTGTCGATGAACGTGCCGCCGATGAACTGGATCTTGAACTTGCCGTCGTCGATGTCCTTCTTCACCGTCGCGCCGACGGTCTGCTCGAACTGGGCGCAGACCGGGCAGCGCGGGTCCTCGTAGACCTTGAGGGTCTTCTTCGCGCCGGTCTTGCCGATGACGACGGTGGTGCCCTTCGTGCCCGTGGTGTTGGCCGGGGCGACGACCTTGGCGTCCTTCAGGCCCTCCCAGTAGCTGGGCTTGTTGGCCTGGACGACGGCGTAGCCTATGCCGCCGGCCGCCGCCAGGACGGCCACGACCGAGCCGGCCACGATGACCTGGCGCTTGACCTTGTCGCGCTTGGCCTGACGCTCGCGCTCCTGGCGCAGCCGCTCCCGGGCCGCCGTCTTCGCCGACTGGCTGTTCCGCTTGCTCATGTTGGTGATCTCCGTGTGGGACGCGCACATGCCGTACGCGGGATACGTGTGGGGGTCTGCTGGTACTCAGCCGTGGTTCACGCGAACGCGAGCGAGCGCGGCGGTCCCCGCCGTCCCAGGGAGTGCACGAGGAGCCGGTCCCGGGCGACGGCCGGACGGGCGTGCGCGACCCGGACCGGCCGCACCGGCGGATCCGGCCGGACGGCCACCGCGGCCACCGCCAGCCGCAGCGGCCGGAACGTCGTCGCGGTCACCGCCCGCACCAGCTGGGCCAGCGCCCGCTCGCCCCGGCGCAACCAGGCGGCGGCCAGCAGCCCGACGCCGACGTGCGCGGCCAGCAGCAGCCAGGCGGTCGCCGGATCGGCGTGGGCGAGCAGGGCGGCGAGCCGGTCGGTGTCGGTGCCCGTGACATGGGCCAGGGGAGTGCCCACGCCGGCGCCGTTGCCGCACAGCACGTCCCAGCCGACCGAACGCAGCGGGCCCGCCACCGGACCGCCGGCCCGGCCGTAGCAGACGTGCTGGCCGGTGGTGAAGACGGTGTCGGCGGTCAGTTCCAGCGGGATCAGCAGGGCGGCGATCCGGCCGTAGCCGCGCTCGCGGCCCGCGAGGGCGTACGCGAGGAGGAACACGGCGACCGCGACGGCGGCCACCGTGTTCACCGGCAGCGGGACCCGGGACAGCAGCACGTGCGACGCGCTGCTGAGCGTCACGACCACTGCCGTGAACAGTGCCGCGCGTACGGCTCTGAGCGGGATCCCGGATATGTCCATAGCGGAGAGAGTGTGTCATGTGCCGCTGTAAGAGACCCCTAAGAGGTACCTGTGAGCGGCAGGCCGGTCACAGACCCGGAATGCGGCCGTTGCGGAACAGGTCGACGAAGATCTGGTGGTCGGCACGCGCGCGTGCGCCGTAGCCGTGCGCGAAGTCGGTCAGCAGGTCCGCGAAGCCCTCCTCGTCGGCCGCGATCGCCGCGTCGATGGCCCGCTCGGTGGAGAACGGCACCAGGGACTCGCCGGAGGTGTCGTCCGCCGCCGCGTGCATGGTGGCGGTGGCCCGGCCCAGGTCGGCGACGACGGCCGCGATCTCCTCCGGGTCGTCGATGTCGCTCCAGTCCAGGTCCACGGCGTACGGCGACACCTCGGCGACCAGCTGGCCCGCCCCGTCGAGCTCCGTCCAGCCCAGCCATGGATCGGCGTGCTGCTGCAGGGCGCGCTGGGAGATCACCGTGCGGTGGCCCTCGTGCTGGAAGTAGTCCCGGATCGCCGGGTCCGTGATGTGGCGGGAGACGGCCGGGGTCTGGGCCTGCTTGATGTAGATCACGACGTCGTTCTCCAGGGCGTCGCTGTGGCCCTCCAGCAGAATGTTGTACGACGGCAGCCCGGCCGACCCGATGCCGATGCCGCGCCGCCCGACGACGTCCTTCACCCGGTAGGAGTCGGGGCGCGCCAGCGAGGTCTCCGGCAACGTCTCCAGGTAGCCGTCGAAGGCCGCCAGCACCTTGTAGCGGGTCGCCGCGTCCAGCTCGATGGAGCCGCCGCCCGGGGCGAAGCGGCGCTCGAAGTCCCGGATCTCGGTCATCGAGTCCAGCAGCCCGAAGCGGGTGAGGGAGCGGGCGTCGCGCAGCGCGTCCAGCAGGGCACCCTGCGCGGTGTCCAGCGTGAAGGGCGGCACCTCGTCGCTCTTGGCGCCGGTGGCCAGGGCGTGGATGCGCTCCCGGTAGGCGGCCGCGTAGACCTCGACCAGCTCGGTGATCTGCTCGTCGCCGAGCGCCTTCGCGTACCCGATGAGGGCGATGGAGGCGGCGAAGCGCTTCAGGTCCCAGGTGAAGGGGCCGACGTACGCCTCGTCGAAGTCGTTGACGTTGAAGATCAGCCGGCCGTTCGCGTCCATGTACGTGCCGAAGTTCTCGGCGTGCAGGTCGCCGTGGATCCAGACCCGGGAGGTGCGCTCGTCGAGGTAGGGCCCGCCCCGCTTCTCGGCCTCGAGGTCGTGGTAGAAGAGGCACGCCGTGCCCCGGTAGAACGCGAAGGCCGAGGCCGCCATCTTCCGGAACTTCACGCGGAACGCGGCCGGGTCGGCGGCGAGGAGCTGGCCGAAGGCGGTGTCGAAGACGGCGAGGATCTCCTCGCCGCGCTGCTCGTCGTTGAGCTGGGGTGCCGACATCGCTGGGTGCCTCCTGGTGCATCTTCGGGTGCGACGGCGCTGCTGCCGTCTCCAACGCATGAAGGTACGCGGGAGTGCCCGACGAGTGTCAGTGGCGGGGCATAGACTTCGACGCTGTCCCCCAGACTGTCCGCAGTCGGTCCGCAGCCGGTCGGAAGATCGTCGACGCAAGTTCTCCTCGGAGGCCGAAACCGTGTCAAAGCCGCCCTTCACGCACCTGCACGTCCACACCCAGTACTCGCTGCTGGACGGTGCCGCGCGGCTCAAGGACATGTTCAACGCCTGCAACGAGATGGGCATGACGCACATCGCCATGTCCGACCACGGCAACCTCCACGGGGCGTACGACTTCTTCCATTCCGCGAAGAAGGCCGGAATCACCCCGATCATCGGTATCGAGGCCTATGTCGCCCCCGAGTCGCGCCGCAACAAGCGCAAGATCCAGTGGGGCCAGCCGCACCAGAAGAGGGACGACGTCTCCGGTTCCGGCGGTTACACCCACAAGACCATGTGGGCGGTGAACAGGACGGGCCTGCACAACCTCTTCCGGCTCTCCTCGGACGCCTACGCGGAGGGCTGGCTGCAGAAGTGGCCCCGGATGGACAAGGAGACCATCGCCCGGTGGTCCGAGGGGATCGTCGCCTCGACCGGCTGCCCCTCCGGCGAGGTCCAGACCCGGCTGCGCCTGGGCCAGGAGGAGGAGGCGCTCAAGGCGGCGGCGGACTACCAGGACATCTTCGGCAAGGACCGCTACTTCCTGGAGCTGATGGACCACGGCATCGAGATCGAGCACCGGGTCCGCAAGGGCCTGCTGGAGATCGGCAAGAAGCTCGGCATCCCGCCGCTGGTCACCAACGACTCCCACTACACGTACGCGCACGAGGCCGGCGCCCACGACGCCCTGCTGTGCATCCAGACCGGCAAGAACCTCTCCGACCCGGACCGCTTCAAGTTCGACGGCACCGGCTACTACCTGAAGTCCACGGACGAGATGTACGCCATCGACTCCTCGGACGCCTGGCAGGAGGGCTGCGCCAACACGCTCCTCGTCGCCGAGATGGTCGACACCACCGGCATGTTCGAGGCGAAGAACCTCATGCCGAAGTTCGACATCCCGGAGGGCTACACCGAGGTCAGCTGGTTCAAGGAGGAGGTCCGCCGCGGCATGGAGCGCCGCTTCCCCGGCGGCATCCCCGAGGACCGCCAGAAGCAGGCCGAGTACGAGATGGACGTCATCATCCAGATGGGGTTCCCGGGCTACTTCCTCGTGGTCGCCGACTTCATCATGTGGGCCAAGAACAACGGCATCGCGGTCGGCCCCGGCCGGGGTTCCGCGGCCGGCTCGATCGTCGCCTACGCCATGGGCATCACCGACCTCGACCCGATCCCGCACGGTCTGATCTTCGAGCGGTTCCTCAACCCCGAGCGGGTCTCCATGCCCGACGTCGACATCGACTTCGACGAGCGCAGGCGCGTCGAGGTCATCCGGTACGTGACGGAGAAGTACGGCGCCGACAAGGTCGCCATGATCGGCACGTACGGCAAGATCAAGGCGAAGAACGCGATCAAGGACTCGGCGCGCGTACTGGGCTACCCGTACGCGATGGGCGACCGTCTCACCAAGGCGATGCCCGCCGACGTCCTCGGCAAGGGCATCGACCTGAACGGCATCACGGACCCCTCGCACCCCCGCTACAGCGAGGCGGGCGAGATCCGCTCGATGTACGAGAACGAACCGGACGTGAAGAAGGTCATCGACACCGCCAAGGGCGTCGAGGGCCTGGTCCGGCAGATGGGTGTGCACGCGGCCGGCGTGATCATGTCCAGCGAGACCATCACCGAGCACGTCCCGGTCTGGGTGAGGCACACCGACAACGTCACCATCACGCAGTGGGACTATCCGAGCTGTGAGTCGCTCGGCCTGCTGAAGATGGACTTCCTGGGCCTGCGCAACCTCACGATCATGGACGACGCCGTCAAGATGGTGAAGGCCAACAAGGGGATCGACATCGATCTCCTGGGCCTCCCGCTCGACGACCCCACGACCTTCGAGCTGCTCCAGCGCGGCGACACCCTCGGCGTCTTCCAGTTCGACGGCGGCCCCATGCGTTCGCTGCTGCGCCTGATGAAGCCCGACAACTTCGAAGACATCTCCGCCGTGTCGGCGCTCTACCGTCCGGGCCCGATGGGCATGGACTCGCACACCAACTACGCGCTGCGCAAGAACAAGCTCCAGGAGATCACGCCGATCCACAAGGAGCTCGAAGAGCCCCTCAGGGAGGTCCTGGACGTCACCTACGGCCTGATCGTCTACCAGGAGCAGGTGCAGAAGGCCGCCCAGATCATCGCCGGCTACTCCCTCGGCGAGGCCGACATCCTCCGCCGCGTCATGGGCAAGAAGAAGCCCGACGAACTGGCGAAGAACTTCACCATCTTCCAGGCCGGCGCCCAGAAGAACGGCTACAGCGACGAGGCCATCCAGGCCCTGTGGGACGTGCTGGTCCCGTTCGCCGGCTACGCGTTCAACAAGGCGCACTCCGCCGCGTACGGCCTGGTCTCGTACTGGACCGCCTACCTCAAGGCGAACTACCCGGCCGAGTACATGGCCGCCCTGCTGACCTCCGTCAAGGACGACAAGGACAAGTCGGCGATCTACCTCAACGAGTGCCGCCGCATGGGCATCAAGGTGCTCCCGCCGAACGTCAACGAGTCCGAGTCGAACTTCGCGGCCCAGGGCGACGACGTGATCCTCTTCGGCCTCTCCGCCGTGCGCAACGTCGGTACGAACGTCGTCGAGTCGATCATCAAGTGCCGCAAGGCCAAGGGGAAGTACGCGTCCTTCCCCGACTACCTCGACAAGGTCGACGCGGTGGTCTGCAACAAGCGCACCACGGAATCGCTGATCAAGGCCGGCGCCTTCGACTCCATGGGCCACACCCGCAAGGGCCTCACCGCCCAGTACGAGCCGATGATCGACAACGTGGTCGCGGTCAAGCGCAAGGAGGCCGAGGGCCAGTTCGACCTCTTCGGCGGCATGGGCGAGGAGACCGGTGACGAGCCAGGCTTCGGCCTCGACGTGGAGTTCACCACCGAGGAGTGGGACAAGACCTATCTGCTCGCCCAGGAGCGGGAGATGCTCGGTCTGTACGTTTCCGACCACCCGCTCTTCGGCCTGGAACACGTGCTGTCCGACAAGGCCGACGCGGGCATCGCCCAGCTCACCGGCGGCGAACACGCGGACGGCGCGGTCGTCACCATCGGCGGCATCATCTCGGGCCTGCAGCGCAAGATGACCAAGCAGGGCAACGCCTGGGCGATCGCCACCGTGGAGGACCTCGCAGGGTCCATCGAGTGCATGTTCTTCCCGGCGACCTACCAGCTCGTGTCGACCCAACTCGTCGAGGACGCCGTCGTCTTCGTCAAGGGCCGCCTCGACAAGCGCGAGGACGTGCCGCGGCTCGTCGCGATGGAGCTGATGGTCCCGGACCTCTCCAACGCGGGCACCAACGCACCCGTGATCCTCACCATCCCGGCCACCCGGGTCACCCCGCCGATGGTCAGCCGCCTCGGCGAGATCCTCAGCCACCACAAGGGTGACAGCGAGGTCCGCATCAAGCTCCAGGGCCCGCGCAAGACCACGGTCCTGCGCCTGGACCGGCACCGCGTCAAGCCGGACCCGGCCCTCTTCGGCGACCTCAAGGTGCTGCTGGGCCCGTCCTGCCTGGCGGGCTGAGCGGCCCGGCGGCCGACGTGGACGAGGGGCGTATCCGCGACCGGATACGCCCCTCGTCAGTGCCGGGGCTCAACGGCCCGCGCGCTGGTCTCAGTTGTGGCCGAAGCGCTTGTGCTGCTTACGAGCAACATCCGCCGGGCTGCCCGGTACGTGCGCCATCTCGGGCTCGTGCCCCTCCGGGGCGCGCTGCGTGTGCTCCTGCGGCTGCTCGGCCTGCGAGGAACGGTTCTTCGGGCCTGCCTGCTTGCGGTTGTTCTTGTTCTTGGCCATGGTGATCTGCCTCCTGAAGGGGGTCTAGGGGCCAGGGCCGCCATCAGATTCACATAGGCTGACAATGAACGCATTCCGGATAATTACCGTCTGTGACAGGCTTGTCGGGGTGCCCGGCCCCGAAACGCCACGCCGAAGATCGAGTTCGAGCCGTTAACCCCCGTACCGTCGGGCAGACTCGAAGGAAGCCGCAAGCAAACAACCTCCCCGGAAGAGGGTGAGTCGCGTGGACCGCTGCGTCGTCCTGGTGGACGCCGGGTACTTGCTGGGGGCCGCCGCCAGCCTCCTCGCCGGAGAGCCCTCACGGTCCCGGATCACCGTCGATCACACCGCCCTCATCCAGGCGCTGCGCGAGCGCGCCGAGGCCGACACCGAACGCCCCCTGCTCCGCATCTACTGGTTCGACGGTGCCCCCGACCGCGTTCCCCAGCCGGAGCACCGCCGGCTGCGCGTGATGCCCCGGGTCACCGTCCGGCTCGGCGCGCTGACCCGCAGCGACGGGCGCTGGGCGCAGAAGGGCGTGGACGCCGCCATGCACGCCGAGCTCACCGAGCTGGCCCGCAACCGGGCCTGCTCCGACGTCGTCCTGGTCACCGGGGACGGCGACCTGCTGCCGGGCATGATGGCCGCCAAGGAGCACGGCGTCGCCGTCCACCTGTGGGCCGTACAGGCCGCCGACGGCGACTACAACCAGTCCGAGGACCTGGTCGCCGAGGCCGACGAGCGGCGCGTGCTGGACCGCGCCTGGATCACGCAGGCGGTACGGGCCAAGGAGCTCACCGGACCCTGTGCGCCGCCGCCCGCGCCCCGCCCGGAGATCGCCGCGATCCTCTCCGCCCCGCTGCCCGAGTCCGCGCCGGCCACCGCGGCCGAGCGGCCCGCCGAGGAGGGCGAGCGCGCGGCGACCGCGCCCGCCGCGCAGAACGGCGCGCAGGAGCGGGTGCCCGCGGCCAAGGGCGTACCCACCCCCAAGGACCTCGCCGCGCTGCGCGCGCACGGTGCCCAGACCGCGCAGCATCCGCCCACGGCCACCCTGCGCTGGTCCTCCGACAAGGGCTGGGTGGACCGGCCGGGCGTGGTGGCCGAGCCGCCGGAGGTCGCGTCCATGCCGACGCTGGCCCAGCTGACCACGGCCGAGCAGCGGTGGGCCGACCGCGAGGAGGACATCACCACGGTCGGCGGGGACCCGTACGAGGTCGGGCAGGTCTTCGCCCGGCGGTGGATCTCCCGTCTGGGCGACCAGAACCACCTGCAGAAGCTCTCCACGATGTACCCGCGCATCCCGCACCGCATCGACGGCGAGCTGCTGCGCTACGCGGCCCGCTTCGGCCTCCTCGCCCACAAGGACGACCAGATCGACGAGCACGACCGCTACGCCATTCGGGCGGGGTTCTGGCGGGAGATCGACGTCCCCTCGGCGACGGAGCACGCGCCCGCGTCGGAGTGAGCGCGGCGCTGCCCCCGGTCGGCGGGCCCCAAAGGCGAGTAAAGGGCCCGGACGGCGTAGTCTCGTCCCTTGTGAGTACGCGCGTGGCACAGGCACTTCGGCATCCCGGTGACGTGGTGTGCGCCGTGCGCGGACTGACCAAGACCTACCCGGCCGTGCGCGGACGGCGCGGCGCGCCCGGGACCCCGCAGGTCCGGGCCACCGACGACGTGGCGCTCGACGTCCGCCGCGGTGAGATCTTCGGACTGCTCGGACCGAACGGCGCCGGCAAGTCCACCCTGGTGCGGCAGCTCACCGGGCTGCTGCGGCCGGACGCCGGCACCGTGGAACTGCTCGGCCACGACATCGTGCGGCATCCGGAGCGGGCCTCGCGCATCCTCGCCTACCTCGGCCAGGAGTCGACCGCCCTGGACGAACTGACCGTCTCCCTCGCCGTGGAGACCACCGGGCGCCTGCGCGGCCTGGACGTGACGCGGGCGCGGGCCGAGCGGGACGCCGTGCTGGAGGAGCTGGGGCTCGCCCCGATCGCCGGGCGGGCCCTGAAGAAGCTGTCCGGCGGCCAGCGGCGGCTCGCCTGCTTCGCCACCGCCCTGGTCGGCGAGCGCCCGCTGCTGGTGCTCGACGAGCCGACCACCGGCATGGACCCGGTGGCGCGGCGCGCGGTGTGGGGCGCCGTCGACCGGCGGCGGGCCGAGCGGGGCACGACCGTGCTGCTCGTCACCCACAACGTCATCGAGGCCGAGACCGTCCTGGACCGGGTCGCCGTACTGGACCAGGGCCGGGTGATCGCCTGCGACACCCCCGCCGGGCTCAAGGAACGGGTGGCGGGCGAGGTGCGGGTGGAACTGGTGTGGCGGGAGCAGGCGCCCCTGGAGGTGCCGGAGGTCGCGATGCTGCGCGAGCGGGCCGTGGAGGCCGGCCGCCGCTGGACCCTGCGGCTCGCGCCCGAGGAGGCCCGCGCGACCGTCGCCACGGTCACCGGCGGGGCCGCCTTCGCCGCGCTCGACGACTTCACGCTCGCCACGCCCAGCCTGGAGGACGTGTACCTGGCGCTGGGCGGTGCCGCGCGGCAGGGTCTGGTGAAGGCGTGAGCGCGCGGGGCGTCGCATCCGTACGGTCCTTCGGGGACGGCTCGGCCGCCGCAGGGAAGAGGAGCAGCTCGACGTGAGTGCCGTATCCGCGCAGTCTCCCGCGGGGAGGGCCGTGCCCGTGCCGGAGACGGCGCAGGGCGCGGCCGAGCTGGGGCCGCGCGCGCGGCTGTGGCCGGCGCTGGCCGCCGTGTACCGGGCGCAGCTGTCCCGGGCCCGGGTGGCGCGGATCCCGCTGCTGTTCGTGGCGACCTTCCAGTCCGTCGGCATCATGATCCTGATGCGTGGGGTGGTGGACACCCGGGGCGAGGCCCAGTCCGTGGTGGCGGGGTCGTCGGTCGTCGTCGTGGCCTTCGTCGCGCTGAACCTGCTGGCGCAGTACTTCGGGCAGCTGCGGGCCGGCGGTGGGCTCGACCACTACGCCACGCTGCCGGTGCCGCCGGCGGCGGTGGTGCTGGGGGCGGCGGGGGCGTACGCGTCCTTCACCGTGCCGGGCACCCTGGTGACCGCCGTGTTCGGCTGCGTCCTGTTCGGGCTGCCGCTGGGCAACCTGTGGATCCTCGTCGCGGTGATCCCGCTCGCGGGCGCCGCGCTCGCCGGGCTGGGCGCGGCCTGCGGGCTGCTGGCGCCCCGGCCCGAACTGGCCACGCTCCTGGGCCAGCTCGGCATGTCGGCCGCGCTGCTCCTCGGCGTGGTGCCGCCGGACCGGATGCCGGAGCCCGTGCGGCTGGCCCGTGACCTGCTGCCGTCCACGTACGGGGTGGAGGCCTACGCGCGGACGTTCGGGGCGCGTCCCCACTGGGCGTTCGTCGTCGGTGACCTGGGCGTGTGCGCCGTGGTCGGGGTGGTGTCGCTGGCCGTGGCGACCTGGGCGTACCGCCGGGCCGCCGTCCGGTGACGCGTCGCACGGGGCGACCTGGCACGATGTCAGGGTGACCGCACCGCTGACTCCGCCTCCGCCGCACGAACCGTCCCCGCACCAGGCCTGGCAGGCGCCGCAGCCCGCCGGGCCCGCGGGAGGAGCCCACGAACAGGACGGCCCCGGGATGAAGACCGAAGTGCGGGAAGCCGCCGTGATCACGGCGGCGATGGCGCTCGGCGGGGTGCTGCTCGGGCTGCTGTGGCTGTGGCTCGCGCCGCGCGTGCCGCTGGTCGGTGACGTGAGCGGAAAGAACTGGATCGTCTACATCAAGGACACCGAGGGAGAGCAGGCGATCGGCGTCGACGGAACGTTCACGCTGCTGGCGCTGGCCTTCGGGGCGGTCAGCGCGGTCGTCGTGTTCCTGCTGCGGCGGCGCGGGGGTGTGCCGCTGGTGGTCGCGCTGACCGTCGGGGGCGTGCTGGGGTCGCTGCTGGCGTGGCGGGTCGGGGTGTGGCTCGGGCCGGAGAAGGACGTCCTCGCCCATGCCCGGGCGGTGGGCAAGGGGGTGACCTTCCCGGCGCCGCTGAAGCTGGGGGCGAAGGGGGCGTTGCTGGCGTGGTCGGTGGCCGCGCTGCTGGTCCATCTGGGGCTGGCGGCGCTGTTCGGCCCGCGCGACCCCGACCCCTACCAGGAGGGCCCGTACGGGGCGCCGCCGGCCTAGGGCCTGTCTGGCCCTTCCCGTCGTCGCCCGGAGGGCGGCCGCGCGGCGTCAGGTGCGTGCTCTGGGGGTCCCCCCGGCCGAAGGCTGGGGGAGTGCCGGGCATGCACCCACGTACGGGATGTACCTGGGTGTGTGCCCGGTGCGGCGAGTGGG